>JBBALS010000223.1:0-4145 GCA_040402915.1 Flavobacteriales bacterium | reverse complement strand
ACAAGAGGAAAGTTCATCAATCAAATTGGAAAAAAATCACTGCAAAGATGCACACAAATGCATGATTTTACTTATTGAAAAAATGAAATTCCAATTAATGTAGTAGATGAATAATGCCTGATAAAATCTGTCTTTCCTTATCTACCGCAGTTATGTCAACAGTATACGAATAGATATCTTGAGGCAAGGCAATTTCTGAATTCGGAAATTTTCCATTCCATCCGATATTCATGTTTGTAGAATGAAAAACTTCTTCGCCCCAGCGATTGTAAATCCAGAATTCACATTTTACAATAGGGAACCCTGAAATGAAGAAAACATCATTTAATCCATCGTTGTTTGGTGAAAATGCAGTGGGTATAAACACGCCCAATTTGGGGTATAAGGTGATGCATTGTTCCGTTGTATCGACACATTCGTTCGAATCTTGAACAGCAAGTTGGATGCAGAATTCTTCGTATTCAGGGAAAGTGAAATCTGGATTTTGTTCTGAAGATGTGCTTTGGTTGATGTCGCCAAATTGCCAGTTCCACGAAGAAGCGCCAATGGAACGATCGTGAAATTGCACATGTAAATCCTCCTCTTTATTGGCTGCAAAATAAGCTTGTGGATTCGGATTTACTTGGATGTAATTGATTTTACTTAATGTATCGCTGCACGATGCTGCATTGGACACAATCAGCTGCACGGAATAATTTCCTGGGCTAGAATAGCAATGAGTGGGATTGATGGAATTGCTAAAATCGTTCGCTTCAAATATCCAACGATAATCGATTGCTCCATTGACAACCGCGTTGAAATTTGTACATAACGAAGCACATTCAACCGTATCGCTTGCCGAAATAGAAAGGATTTCAGGATAAACTAAATCGTCAATTATGGTGGCAAATGTATCGGCCGAACAATTGTTTTCGTCGGTTACCATAACGGTATATGTTCCGGAATTCAAGTTTGTGAGCGCACTGGATGTCGCACCGAAATTCCAATTATAAATGTAGTTTAAAGAACCGCCAGAAGCTGTGATATTTATTGATCCATTTCCTGAAATACAATTGGTATTGTTGAGGTGATTTTCGGTTAAAATGATTTCAGGTGTAGAAACAATTCGTGCTGTATCGTATGCTAAAACGCCATCATTATCGGTTATGATAACGGTGTAAATCCCTTCACATAAATTACCAATGTTTTGCGTTGTTTGCCCATTGGCATTGCTACTCCATGCAAAGCTGAGTGGAGCAACCATGTTCGAAATATTGAGGTCGATTGTTCCATTACACACGTCAGGACAAACCTTCGTTGTATCGTGGGTGATAACTGGAAGCAAATCATTGAAGTCGCAATTCAAATTCATACTTGGATCGAACTGAAAATTAAATCCTGAGGATGAATTGGTGAAATTGTTAATCCAGAGATAAAAAACATCACCTGCAACAACCGGGAAAGGCGCGCAATAGGCGTTTCCAGGTCCCGCGGGTTCGCTTGCATTGATACCGCCCGGGCCAATGCCGGTTTGTCCTTGCGGACCCATATCGCTCGATGCGTTACAAGAAAAAGCAGGTGTACTAGGTAGGAAAGATTCGCAAAAAGGGGTGGTTGAAGTGACTTTCCACAAAGCCCAATCGTAATCTGGATAAAATCCTGGTGCAAATGCATCGGGAGTTAAAATAAACGTGAATGTTCCTGCATTTTGCACTTGAAATTTGAACCACTGAGATTGGTATTCTCCGGGAATACAATTGGTGCCGGACCAATCACCATCGTCCTCGGAGCCACCTCCGTATGCATTAGAAGTAACCGCCAAATTGGAACACAAAACCACTGCCGTTCCACAATCGGAATGCGATTCGGTAACACAAATTCCATACGTTCCGCTTGGTGCATTGTTGTTCCAAAGTCTAATAAATAGGGTTTCTCCGGGAGTGAAATCGGAACGATCAACGGCAGGCATCATGTCCAATCCGCTATCATCGTCGCATTCAATAAGAGTGAGGTTGTTACATGTTCCTGAATACACAGCAAGAGCTGGATCGAAAATAGAACCCGGTTCCATAGTAACAGCGACTGCTCCAGACGGCGGAACTACAAAAGAATACCACACATCAGCCGATCCAGGGAAGCCACAAGCCGGATTTCCACCATTGGCTGCATTGCTCTGGTATGTTGCTCCAGCAGTTGAACCTGGGGTAAAAACGCATGTGCCAGAGCTAACATTAAGTGGGGTTGCCGAGCATGGCGAATCGCCTTGTGCACATAATTTATTGCAGAATATATAACATAGCGATACAAGCACACAAGATTGTGTTAGCATGCGTATTTGCAAGTAGTTAGTCATTCTAAAAAATCGTTTTTCAATTAGATTTTTTAAAAATAGAAAATTGAATGGACTTTGAAAAAAATATGATAGATATTATCAGGCAAAAACCTTTTTGAATTGCTCTTCGGTTATTGACATTGTAAATCGCTTACCCTTCAATTTTGATACACACAATTACTTTTCCTGTAAAGCAAAATCGATGTCTTTAATCAAATTATCTACTTCATCGGTTTTTGTTCCATCATAAAAGCCACGAATACGGCCTTGTTTGTCGATGAGCGCAAAATTTTGAGTATGGATAAAATCATCGGCGCCGCCATCACCCTCTTCCATGTTTAACAAATATCCTTTACGAGCCAGTTCATACAATTTGGGTTTTTCGCCCGTTAGGAAAATCCATTGGTTCGTTTTGGCTTTGTAACTCTCGGCATAACTTTTCAATTGAGTGGGTGTGTCGGTTTCGGGATCGACTGTGAAAGAGAGTATCTTAAAATCGTTTTCGTTTCCCCAAGCTTTAGCAACCCGATCGAGTTGTTTCGACATGATCGGACAAATACTTTGGCAGGTTGTGAAGAAAAAATCTACGACATAAACCTTTCCTTTCACCACATCTTGGTTGATCAATTTTCCATCTTGATTGAGAAACGCAAAATCGGGAATACGATGCCAGAGGGTATCGAAAGTTTGTTTATTCGCGCTGCTATCGATGCGGTGATTTCCCAAAATTGGGAGCTTCTTGTATAATTTAGTGGGTGTTCCCGAAAAGAAATAATACAAGCAAAAAGCCAAGGCAACAGCCAAAGGTAAAATTATAGGGAGCGCGCGTTTCATAGAGCAAATGTCGGGAGAAAACGGATAGAAACTTGATGCTAATTGAAATGATGTGCTAATGTGCTGATGAGAAAATAATGTGCTGATTAAAAATAATGTGTTACTGTGCTGATGATAACTTCCGCAACCTTGGGGATTCAACCCCAGGTTAGGGTGAGGTAATAAGAATTTAGCATCTGTTGACCTCACCCCCCGCCCCTCTCCACAGGAGAGGGGAGGAGATATTGCTAAGAAAATTGCAGACTGCCAAGTCCCTCTCGCCACATAGTGGTCTCTTTGGGAGAGAGGGATTTAGGGTAAGGTGAATAATTAATCTTCAAATCCTCACATCTTCAAATTTTCAAATCGCTATAATATTCCCTTTCTCAGGACTAATATACTTCTGAGGAATCACGTTTAAAATGGTTTTACTTAATGCATCGGTGAGGCGCTGTTTTACCACTTGGCGGCGGGTAATGAGGCTGATTTCGCGGACTGGCTCGGGAGTTTTAAAGTAGCGCAAATGATCGCGTTGCTCATCGCTGAAATTTCGGGTGGCTAATTCGGGTAATAAAGTCATGCCGCCGTTTTGCTCCACCAAACCTTTGAGTGTTTCGATGCTTCCCGCTTTTAAATGCACCTGAATGGTATCCGAATTAGCGTCTTGTTTTTGACACAGGTTCAAGACCTGCGAGCGGAAACAATGTCCTTCGGCAAGCAGCCATAGACGCGCCAAATCGATGTCTATAATATTGATGGATGCTTTTTTCATCAAGGCTTCGTTCGATGATAAATAGGCAACAAAAGGTTCGTAAAACAAGGGTTGTTCGTGCAAACCGCTTTCGGGAAGTGGGGTGGCTGCAATGCCCGCATCAAGCTCGTCGCGTTTGAGTTTAGCAATCAAATTTGCCGTTGTAACCTCTTCAATTTCCAATTCCACTTTGGGATACAGGGTTTGAAATTCGCCTAAAAACAAGGGAATAATGTAGGGTGCAACAGTTGGAATAAATCCAATTCGTAA
>JBBALS010000222.1:0-4159 GCA_040402915.1 Flavobacteriales bacterium | reverse complement strand
TGGGTAATGGTAAATTATTAACCAAGACCTTATTTTTTTCGACCTTCGAAATAAAGTTCATGTTGATAATGCTCGAACGACTGATTTGGCAAAATTGATTTTGAGGAAGCCGACTAATCATTTCGGAAATGGTTGAACGCGATAAAATCGATTTTCCATTTTTCAGATAAAACTTCACATAATTATCTGCACTAGAGAGATATACAATTTCCGAAAAAGAAATATTTATTAAATCATATCCATCTTTAATAACAATCGAAGTTTGAACTTTTGAATTCATTGTTTTTTGCATTTCAAAATTGTTCAATCCAATCTCGATGGCTGTATACAAGTCGCTTTGCGTAAATGGTTTTAATAAATAGGCATTGGGGTTGGTTTTCTTTGCTCTTGTAAGCGTTTCTTTATCACTATTGGCCGTTAGATATATTAAAGGGATAGAAAAATTTTCACGGATGTATTCAGCCAATTCAATCCCGTCTTTGTTTCCTGAAATACGAATGTCAATAAGAACCATATCGGGTTGTTCGTTATAAAGCATTTCGATGGCTTCATTGAAACTTATAACAGGTTCAACCACTTGATAATTTAATTTCTCCAAACAGTCTTGAATGACTGATGCGATAATCATCTCATCTTCTACGATACCTATTTTAATTTTTTTCGTCACCTCTAGAGAAATTAATTCACAATTTAGAATCTATTTCTTTTAAAGAATATTCTGAACCACATTCTTCGCAGCGGAACAAAGTGATTGCATTATTCCCCAAAATTGCTTCTTTAAATCGAGCACTCAATTGTTTAGGCATTTGAATCAAATTCCCCGAGCAGAGTTTACACTCATGCGTAGGATTTTCATCGCCTTCTTCTTTTTGTTGAACATCGATTAATGCCATATCACAAATGAACAGCAATTAAATACGATGAACAAAAAAAAGGGATGAATACCCTTAAATCTGGGATGAAATACAATTATGCGGATGTAGATTGAAAAATTTTAAGATTTTTAAGATTTCTTGCTTATCTCTTTCGATTTAAACGAAATATGAAACGTTGATTTTTCTTGGAAGGAATAGTCAATTTTACCTCTTAACTGACCCGCAAGTCCTTTAATCAATCTTAATCCTAAGGTGCTTGGTTTTACCAAATTAATATGCTCAGAAAGCCCTGGTCCATTATCACTATAAATCAATTCGAAATTCAAGGGAATTGTTTCTCTTATGGTTATAGAAACTTGAACCAATCCCTTTTCATCAGAAGCATATTTCAATGAATTGGTGAGGAGTTCATTTAAAATCAAACCTAATGGAATAGATGTATCCACATCGAATTGCATGTCATCCATTTCAATATCCAGAACAAATTCGCGCTTGTAAGAATCGAATAATTCGGCTATTTTATTAGCCAGCTCAACTAAAAACGATTTAAAATCAATGCTTACCAGATCATCCGTTTGATACAAGCTTTGATGAATAAGGGCAATGCTGTTAATTCGACTCTGACCTTCATTCAATACAGCTAACAATTGTTCATCTTTCAACGTACCTTTTTGAAGCTGAAGCAAACCAGAAATTGTTTGCAGATTATTTCGAACACGGTGATGAATTTCCTTAATTAATAATTCGCGTTGTTCGATTACTGTTTTCAAACTCATGGTTCGATTGTAAACAGTAGATTCGAGCATCTGTTTGTTTTTCATCAAATGTTTTTGCTTCATCCGAAAGTAGATAATGAAGACTGCCGATAGCAGCAAAACACAAAGAATAAAAAACCAAATTTTTAAATAAAATGGTTTCAATACATGAATTGGAATAATGATTTCGGAAGGATTCCATTGTCCATTTTCCAATTGAGCTTTGATGCGTATTATGTGATTTCCATATGGCAAACCGCTAAGCAATAAACTGTTTTGCTCTATATTATGCCAATCACTATCTATACCTTCAATTCTGTATGCATAACGGTGTATTCGATCGACATAATCGAGCAAAGCAAATCCAATATTGAGATAGGTATCGCCTACTTCCATAAATAGGGTCGACGCGTTTCGCAAGAACGGAAGGCAATCGATGGTTGTATCCGCTTTCTCTGAAAATTTTGAAAATCCCGTAAGTTGAAAGGGGAAATCTATTTTCTGTTCTTTTTGATAAAATTCCTGTGGATCAAAGGCATTCACTCCTTCTAAACCGCCAAAATAAAGGCGACCATTGGCTGCTTGAAAAGATGATGACCAATTGAACTCATTATGGGTTAATCCATCTTTGGTGGTGAAGATGCGTGTACTATAATCTCTCAAATTAAAACGAACAAGTCCGTTGAAGGTGCTTATCCACAAGAATCCAAATTTATCGGGTTCGATGCGGCAAACATTTTCGGAGGGAAATCCCTCGTAAAAACCAAATTGTGTAAATTGATTTGCCCCTAAAGGATTCTTCCCATTCCAATTCCAACGAACCAAACCGCCTTCTTTAAGTCCTAACCAGAAACCCCCTTGAGCATCCTCGCACACATCACGAATTCCTGAATAAGGTAATTGTCGTGATTTTGGGGATGCTTGAAGACCATAAAAGTCGATTACTTTTCCGCTTTCGTTCAATACATATAAACCGTTTTCTGCAACAGCCACAATGCCACGCGTTTTAGTTCGTAGAATGCGTGTTAGAAAAAGAGGTTTGGGATATCCTTTATCTGCGCGATATGTTTTTCTGCTGTTAATATTGTAAACGTAAATACCCGTTCGCCTTCCTGAAATAAGCAATGAATCGTTAAGAGGGAAAATAGCAATGACCTCATCTGATGTAATGCTGTCTAATTGAATGGAAGTCTTTGTGCGAAGATCGAGTTGCCATAAGTAATTGGTTCCATAATAAAAGTTGGATTTATGTTTTAAAACTGCATAAGGCATCCCATCAACGGGAATTTCAGTTTCATCTTCCCCTTGCTTTATTAATAGACGATCCCACGTACTCGCAATAATCAAATCATCGGAATTAGAAGTTTTATTTGTTAAGCCGGCATCAGCGTATATGCCCCGCATGGGTGTCCCGGGAAATATCGTACTGCGCGAAATGTTAAAATAATTCGAGAAGTATTTTTTCGATAAAACCAATTGGTAAATTCCCACATTCGTGAGTATCCAGAATTGGTTTTCTGCGGTTTGTATAAACTTTACTATAGCCTTTTCTTTTTCGTTAGCTAGACCTTCAATGTTTGAAAGATCAATAATAGAATTATTATGTATGAATTTAATTTTAGATTGAGAATCTTTAATTAATAATGAATTCAATGAATTAGCATTTGATTTATAGATGCTAATTCCTTTTTCATTTAGGAGTTTATTGGTCGATGCTGAAGCTATAAACGTATCGTTTCCTTTGGCATCAACTCGATGATATCCACCCTCACCTGCATTCAAATAACGCAATTCGTGGTTTGAGCAAATCTGAATAGGTTGATTATTATATGGAATGATGTTGACGCCATGCTTATTTGAAATATAATAGGCTGTTTTAAAAAAATTATTCGCTATAAATACTTGATCTCGACTGGCAATAAATTTTATTTGCAGATAATTAATTAGCTCAGGTCTCTTCCTTATTTCTTCATCCCATCTAGTTAAATTAGCAAGAAGTTGAAATTTCCCATCGATATTGCATTTCCATAACTGAACGGGATTACTTTTAAGAATATATTTAGCACCTAATGAATCGCATTGAATGTCCTTTATTAGCTGATCTGAAAATGGCAATTTGGGTAAAACCTTTGAAATTGGGATGAAGGAATTGGAATACAAATCAAAAACCTGAGCATAGTTTAGCACATTATTTTCCGAACTTAGATCTTGAGAAATAACAAACAAGTGAGCATTTTTATCGGCAGAAACCCGTAAGACGGTATTCGCTTTCAAACCCTGTTTTTTCGTAATCGAAACAAATGTTTTTCCGTCAAAACGGCTTATTCCTCCAAAAGTGGCAAACCACATAAAACCGCGCGAATCCATGGTAGCATCCGAAACATAACGTGAGGCCAATCCATTCTCAACAGAGAAAAATCGGTGATTTAGAATGTATTGAGCAGAATTAGAATCCTCCTTTTTTTGAGAGAATAGTAATACGGGAAACAACAAAAAGAATAAAACACTTAACTTAATAACAAGATAGTT
>JBBALS010000221.1:0-4166 GCA_040402915.1 Flavobacteriales bacterium | reverse complement strand
ACCAATGTTGGACGAGGATGGATCATTAATTTGGAGTTCGTCATTACTGAAGGAACACCCATTCGTCCTTTTAAAAATCTGCAAAACTTATGGCAAGGAAGCTATTCGTATGGCGATGTAAATAATCCAATTAACACCCTTTTGGGTACACAAGAAATTATACTTGGCTCCGAAACAGAATCGCTTCGTATGCGCATTATGCAAAGTGGACACGGAGGAGAAGCCAACGAAGGTTGCGCAGAGTTTTGCCCGAAAACACGGACACTTTCCAGAAATGGGGCGGTTTTTTCTCAGAAATTGGTATGGAGAGATAACTGTGGATTAAATGCCGTTTATCCTCAAGGCGGAACGTGGGTGTATGATCGTGGAAATTGGTGTCCAGGCGATTTAGTTTATCCCGATGCTTTCGATTTTACGGTAAGTCCAGCTTCTGTTCAATCGTTCGAAATGACCATGCCCGATTTTGTTGCAGCATCCTACGCCAATTATGTAGTTCGCGCTTATGCTTTGGAATACGGAGCGCCTTCTTTTCAAACCGATGCATCCATCGAAGACATTCTTGCGCCTAGTGATCGTTATTCGTACAGAAGATTTAATCCTATTTGTGGCAATCCCCAAGTTATTCTAAGAAACAATGGCCGCAATGCCCTTACCTCGGCGGTGATTGAATACGGTCCGGCAGGAGGAATAAAGAACAGCTTTACTTGGAATGGAAATTTGGGATTTATGGCTTCGGAAGAAGTGCTGCTTCCTGCAAATGTTGTTTGGGATGTGTCTTCGGGAGTTTTTGAAGTAGAAGTGATTTCAGCCAATGGACAAACCGACGATTTTACATTCAATAATATGATGCGCTCGAACTTTACAACTCCTTATGTTGCACCTGAGCGTTTTGTCGTGGAATTTTTCACAAACAATTCACCGCAGGAAAATTATTGGACCATTCAAGATATTTCAGGGAACATTTTATACCAACGTTCGGGTGCTTCAGCTCTTACAAACTATAAAGATACCGTTGACTTGCCCGTTGGCTGTTATAAATTTATCATGGAAGATTTGGGGAAAGATGGCTTGAGTTGGTGGGCAAATCCCGATGCGGGCAATGGATTTGTTCGTTTACGCAAAGCTGATACAGGGGGGATGTTAAAGATTTTCAATGCAGATTTTGGAACACGTGTGGAATTTCCTTTTACAACAGGAAGTGCATTGGGAATTGAAAATCAGATGGCGTTTAATTCCGATGTTCGAATTTATCCAAATCCATCGCAAGGAAAAAGTCAGTTAAGCATCACACTTGAAAAGCCGATGGATGTTCATATTGAGATATTCAATTCCCTGGGCCAAGTTGTTTCTACCTTAAACCCGAGCAAAGGAGATACATTCATGCTCGAAATTCCTGCAGTTCCTGTTGGAATTTATTTCGTGAAAGTTCAAACAGGAGCTTCGTCCAAAACTATTCGTTGGATTGTAACCCAATAAATATTAGAACTTTAACTTAATAAGCAAGAGGATATTTCGCCCTGCTTGTGTGAAATAATAGTTGTAATCGTAACGCTGTCCACCATAAATTGCTGGGTAGGTTGCACCGTTGGGACTGTATTTTACATCGAAGACATTGTTTACAGAAAGTGCGAATTCGATTCCTGGAGCTTTGGTAAATTCTGGATTCCAATTAATGCGTATTGCTTGCGTTGCAAATGCATCGAGCTTACGAAGATCCGATTGCGTGTTATCTAAGTATTGCTTTCCAACATATTTACTAATCAAGGAGAAGCGAAGATTTTTAATGGGTTCATAAGCGAGGGTAGAAGAACCAACGGCATTGGGTGAAAAAGAAATGTCAGTGTTTGAATAGTTGTTGATTTGCTGCTCAAACGTATCGTCAATGCTGATGTATTCTGAAAAATTCTTGATTTTATTTTGACTCAATGCAACATTTCCTTGCCACGATATCTTTTTTGTTAAGGTCCATGATGCCTCCAACTCTATTCCAGCTCGATAACTTTCCGGAGTATTGATGCGGCTTGCGGCTCCAACATCGTTTAATGCACCTGTCAATACCAATTGATTTTTATACTGCATATAATATCCGGTCAGTCCAAGCAACACCGACTTTCCTTTAAATCGATAACCCAATTCAAGATCTTGCAAATTTTCTGGTAATGGTCTACTCAATGCGGATGAATTGGTGTAATCGTCGCGAACGGGCTCTCTATTTCCAATTGAGTATGAGCTAAACAATCTGTTTTTACTATTCAAATCCCAAGTTAAACCCAATTTAGGATTGATGAAATTCAATGCTACTTCTTGTTGAACATTTTTAAAAAACTCGTTATATCCTAAAAACGAATAAGAAATGGTTCGGTATTGAAAATCAGCAAATAAATCAAGTCCTGAAATAATTTCGACGTTTGCTTTTGTGTAAATATTGAAATCTGTTTTTGATGCGGTATCTTGATAATATCGATAGTTGATAGGAAATGCAGCAGCATATTCAGCCCAAGTAACTTCCCCAAAATGTTGTCCTTTATATTGATTCCATCCTCCACCAAATACAAGGTTTACGCGATTGCTTGGTGAGAATGTTGCAGAAAAAACAGTCCCGTAAAACCGATTGTCGAGCCAACGTCTACGAACCAAGGATGTTTTTGAAATCGTATCGGTTGGAACAAGAACCGTATCTGAACCAATTACCAGCGGCTTTTCTCCAAAATACAAATCGCCCATGCCGTAAAGTCCGATAGATTGATCTTGCATGTATTCTTCGTAATAACCAGAACCTTTTGTATAATGAAGTGCTGCATTCAAAAGAAGATTTTTTCCCGCTTGATGATTTACAAAAAACTGATAATGGTCTTGCTGATAGTTGTCGGTTTGGTTGTCATAAAAAACTTCTTTTCCCTCATTGTTGTAATAAACACCAGCAGGATTGTAGGTTGGATTTGTTTCCAATGAGTCCTGAGGAACACCATACCAGGCTTGCCCGGTTTTCTCTTTACCTGAAAAAATATTTGCCCGAAATGTCGATTTCCCTTTATACCAGGCGGCAGTTAAGAAGAAGGATTTCAGATCGGAAGTAGAACGATCGATGAAGCCGTCACTGTTTAGTTTAGAAAGTCGGAGGTCGAATGTGAATCCGTTTATTAAGCCCGTTCCAACTTCCAAGGTATTTCTGAATGTGTTGAATGAGCCTCCTCCAGCAGTATAGTTTGCATAAGGAGTACCTTTGAATTCGTTTGTTTGCATATTGAGCGTTGCCCCAAAAGCTCCGGCCCCGTTGGTAGATGTTCCAACGCCTCGCTGAAGTTGGATGCTGCTAACCGAAGATGCAAAATCGGGCATGTTTACCCAGAACAATCCATGCGATTCGGCATCGTTCATCGGAATTCCATTAACCGTCACATTGGTGCGTGTTGGATCGCTGCCTCGAACCCGAATTCCGGTGTATCCAATTCCGGTTCCCGCATCCGAATTGACCACAACAGAAGGTTGATTGTTGAGTAGCATGGGCATGTCTTGACCCAAATTCTGTTCAGCAATTTCTTTTTTCGAAAGCGTTGTGAATGCCATGGCAGACTTATCACCGGCACGCGTAGCACTTATCACAACTTCGTCGGCTATAAACACTTTGGGCTGCAGTATAAAATCGAGTTTCGTTTCTTTCGAAGGAGTAATTCTCTTACTGGAAGAAATAAAACCAAGCATACTAGACTCAACCACGATTTCTACTTGTGAAGAAATTTTGAGTTTGTAGTTTCCTTTCGCATCGGTTGTTGTGGCGATAAACGTTCCACTTACAGAAACAATTGCTCCTGAAACGGGACTTCCACTGGAGTCATTAATTTGACCAAGAATAAGGGATTGGGCTTTTACTTGGGAAACAAATCCAAGCATAATTACAAATGAAAAAAACGCTATACGCATCGTTGTTATTTATTAAACAACGGATAAGCAGGGGCCGGCACATCCGACAAATTGTAAAACAATACCTATGTCCCTACGCTGGCATTACCCAGATCAGGTTCTTTCAGTTAAAAGGCAACTGAAAAGGGTATAATCTCAGCCACACGTTAATGTAGCACCCCTTGATAAATTATTCAGCAAAGCAATGAAAGTAATTTGAAATAAGCAAATAAATTATTCGCTTTCTGATTCTGTGCTACTTGACT
>JBBALS010000220.1:0-4176 GCA_040402915.1 Flavobacteriales bacterium | reverse complement strand
CGTATCCACAAAAACCTTTACAGCTTCTGGATTGGTGTCGGGATATAATCCATGGCCCAAATTGGCAATGTGTCGGTTAGGACCGAATGCACGTAACATTTGCTCTGTTGCATTCCGAATTGTATCATGTGAACTATAGAGTAGACAAGGATCCATATTGCCTTGCAGAGTTTTATCGGGGCCAATAAGCGCTCTCGATTCGACGATGTCCATATTCCAATCGAGCCCAATTGTTTGACACGATAATTTGCTCATTTGTTGTCGAGCGAAAAAAGCACCTTTGGCAAAAACGGTTACAGGCACTTCTGGAATTTCATCACAAATTCGGCTGGTGTATGGCAGTGAAAATTCTTCGTATTGTTCGGGAGATAATATGCCTGCCCATGAATCGAAAATCTGAATCAAGTCAGCTCCGGCATGAACCTGAGCTTTTAAGTATGCAATGGTGCTTGTTGTAATCATTTCGAGCAAGCGATGCGAAAAAGCAGGTTCTGTGTAAAGCATTTTACGCGCAACAGAGAATGTTTTAGAACCCGAACCTTCGGTCATGTATGCGAAAATGGTCCAAGGAGCGCCGGCAAATCCAATTAAGGGAACACGTCCGTTTAATTCGCGTTTGGTTAAACGAATAGCGTCAAGAACAAAAGCTAGATCAGTTTCAGGATCGGCAATATGCAATGATTTAAAGTCGGATTCGGTTCGGATTGTTTGTTCGAACCAAGGTCCTTTCTGCTCGATCATTTGATACGGGCAACCCATTGCTTGAGGAATAACCAGAATATCAGAGAAAATAATCGCTGCATCAACACCTAAAATATCAACAGGCTGAATGGTTACTTCTGCCGCCAATTCGGGCGTTTCTACTAGCTCAATAAAACCACTCACACGTGCACGAACTTCTCGGTATTCGGGCAAAATCCGTCCAGCTTGACGCATTAACCAAACTGGGGTTCTTTCCGTTTTTTCTCCGCGTGCCGCTCGAAGGATAAGGTCGTTTTTTAATAACATGCGTGTTCGTAATTGAATATTTTAAAAATGTATTGATATCAAGAATGAAGTTCATTTAAAAAGCAGCGATCAATCCACTCGCGAATTGCACCATCGCCACCTCGCGAAGAAAGAACCATATCCACTTCTTTCTTAACGGCATTAAGCGCATCGGCAGGACAAGCAGAAAAACCAACAACGCGAATAATGGGAAGATCGTTGATGTCATCGCCAATAAATGCTATTTGAGAGAAACTTAAATTTAACTCATTGCACCATTCTGCTAATACATCTGTTTTAGGACGATTGCCTGCATAAACATATGAAATTCCCAATAATTCAGCTCTGCGTTTTATGAGATTAATATTGATTCCGTGACTAATAATCCCCGTCTTCCAACCGAGCTTATTTAGGTTTCGAATGGCTAATCCATCGCGGGAATTGAAACGTTTCGATTCTTCGCCCGATTCGCTGTAATACATTCCGGCATCGGTCATTACACCATCCACATCAAAAATCAACATTTTAATATCTGCAGGAACTTTAGAACGCAATTCGATTTCTTCCAAAAGCAGAGTATCGATTAACCAAGCCGTTTGATCGGAAAGCTGTTTTAAAAGGTTTGGATCAATCAGCGTGGATTCAGCTTTTACATAGTGATCTAAATCAATTCGGAGTTCCGAAGAAAGCTGCGCTCCAGAATTTTCACTAAGCAGAAAAAATATGTTTTTCTTGAGTAATTCCATCAGACCATCTTTCTGCCAACTGCGTTTGCGATTGGGTTGAGTGTTTTCATTAATGCACGAAATTCCTCATGATTGAGTTGCTGAGATGCATCCGATTTTGCCAATTGAGGATTTGGGTGCGTTTCAACCAATAAACCATCGATGCCCATCGCAACGCAAGCGCGAGACAAATCAGCAACACCATAAGCATAACCCATGGCATGACTTGGATCTAAAATGACCGGCAAGTTTGTGTATTCCTTTAAATAGGATACGCCACATAAGTCAAGTGTAAAACGAGTCTTCGTTTCGAATGTGCGAATACCGCGTTCGCAGAGCATCACCTGTTCATTTCCGCCCGACAAAATGAATTCAGCACATTGAACAAATTCCTGTAATGTTGAACCAAATCCCCGTTTCAAAAGAACCGGCTTGTTGGCTTTTCCGCAACGACGAAGAACCCCATGATCGTACATCGATTTCGCACCAATTTGAATAACATCAGCATATTCAATAATTGCTTCAACATTGGTTGCATCGCGCACTTCAGTTACTATGGAGAATCCGTATTTCTCACGCATTTTCGCAAGTAACTTCAATCCATCTTCACCCATTCCTTGAAAAGAATACGGCGATGTACGTGGTTTAAATGCACCCGCACGCATATTCACAATGTTCATTTCGTTAAGCAAATCAGCTGTCACTTCCAATTGTTCTTCCGATTCAACAGAACAAGGTCCAGCAATCATAACCGTTGATTGGGTATTTCCTCCAATACGAGTTTTTCCCCAAGCAACCTCACGCACATTGGAGCGATAGGATTTGGATGCCAACTGAATATCGGAATCGCTTGCCCATGAATCTTGTGTAAACGATTTCAATTCTTCAGGCACTGATTTAATAGCAGAAGGCAGAACGAAAATAATATGCTCATTGTTGGAATAATGAACCGCTTGATGCCTCAAAGCAAATTCATTGATTTGATCGGAACTGAGCGATTTTGAAAGATGAAGAATCATAATTTTTAGAAATTGGCTAAGCAAATAAAACCGGAAACGTCGTTGTTTTGGTCAATTGTAATAGCTAAATGAGGTTGTTCAGATAAGTTGCTAAGTTGTATTCGGAAAGCATCGGCATCCATTCGTTCATCTACCCAAACAATAGGAAATGGTCCGAACTGCATGGCAACCGATTTTCCACCAATTGCATTTAACCAATGATCAGGTAATTCGATTGTTTCGCAATGAGCATCTTGGTTTATAAAAGGAACTGTTTCGGGTAATCGTAATGAAAAGTCCTGAAGTAATTTAGGTTCAGAGAGCGAAATATCACTAACCAACCATTTAACAATGGGTTTATCGCGAAGTTTAGAAACAGTTTCAAATACAGTTTCGGCAGAAAATAAATAGGATCCCGATACAACTTGAGGAATTCCCATAAAGGTTAAAACCGATGAGATTTCAGCCGTTACACCTCCATCAACAATAAGCGGAACTTTCGGATACATGAACCGAAAACGCATGATATTGGCAAACTGTTCTTTTTGAAATTTCCCACCACTGTAACCTGGAGTTGTGGTCATAATGAGCAAACTCGACGCTACTTTTTCGTAAGGTTTAAAAAGTTCCGGTGAACTTGTGGCTAAAATCGCCAAACCTACTTTTCCTCGCATATCTTCGGGAATGATCAGGGTGGAATGAAGTGCTTCCAATTGGATCACAATGGCTTCGATTCCAGATTCCCGAATTTCGTCCCAATATTTTACTGGATCGGAAGTAATCAGATGAAGGTCCATCGGTGTTTGTGTCAGCTCGCCGAGTGACTTTGCAAAGTCGAATATCTCGCGATTTTCGACGCTATCGAGGTGGTAAAAATTAACACCCGCCTGATCGAGCATGGAAACTGTATCAGGAATTTGACGTTTTTGAAGTGAACTGATGGATGCCGAAATGCGCATTGGCAGGAGATTACTGGCGTTTTTTAAAAAATAAACCAGTCTGCAATATTAGTTCATTCATTCCGATTCTAAAAATTCCCGTAGTTTCGCAGGCCAAAATCAATTCAAATTAAATGACAAATCGAGTATCAGATAGGCTTATGGTCCTCAGTGAATCTGAGACACTGGCTATGGCTCGCCGTACGAGAGAACTTAAGGCACAAGGCATTGATGTAATTAGCTTGTGTTTAGGAGAACCCGATTACGACACTCCACTTTTTATAAAGGATGCAGCTAAAAAAGCAATTGATGATAATTATACACATTATCCTCCTGTTGCAGGATATCCCGAATTGCGCGATGCCATTTCGTTAAAGTTCAAACGCGACAATGGAATTGACTATGCAGCCGATCAAATTGTTGTGTCGACCGGAGCGAAACAATCCATTGCGAATGTAATTTTAAGTTTAATAAATCCAGGCGACGAGGTTTTATTGCCTTCGCCATATTGGGTGAGTTATATCGAAA
>JBBALS010000219.1:0-4183 GCA_040402915.1 Flavobacteriales bacterium | reverse complement strand
ACTCCACCAGTAACCGTAGAGGCCAACATAGTCGAAATCACCACCGTAGCCGTAGCGGTAGCCTCCCGGGAGACCTGAAAAGCCGCTTTCATTGGTAGCATCAGTATTAGGGCTTATCCAGTATTGTAAGCCCGTTGTTTTCATCTTCCCCCCTGCAACCGCTCCTCCACCTAAATAGTCTGTTAGGGTTGTCCATTCACCGTCTGTGGGTTCATGCCAACCCGTTGGGCATACATGGCGAGGATCGGCAACTGCATACCAATTGTATAGCTTTCCGTAAATGGCTTCATTCGCATTATCATCGTTATAAATAGCATAAGCGCCAGAAGTGGTGCTGCTCCATGTTACATTGTCCAATCCGGTTGGTATAGGATCACCGTTTCTGTAATTGGCGGTTCTTAGGTTTTCGGACATCCATTCTTGGCCATTGCCTAAAACTACTGAACTATAAGTATACCCATTGTAAGTTACTCCTGCGCCCGGGTTGCTTACAATACCACTTCCACTATTTGTTGTTGTAAAACTTTGTTGGTTACCATAAGCTGTTCCTGCGCTGTTAATGGCATAAGCCCTCACATAATAGGTGGTGTTGGCTGCTAAACCTGTTAAATTGCTTGTAAAACTTCCAGTGCCATTGCCATTGTTTGTAGAACTGTTTGCAGTAGTTGGATTTTGTGATGCGCTCCAACATACGCCACGTTGAGTTACCGAACTCCCACCTGTTGCGCTTATTGAGCCACCACTGGTTGCAGAGGTACTCGTAATATTTCCAATAGGCAAGGTAGTAAGTGTGGCCAAATTACCAGGGTTATTTACGGTATAGGTAATGCTATCAATACTGCTTATCGGAATTTGCAATACCGTTCCATTGCTTTGGTAAATATTCATGATGGTTTGCGCATTTATTGATGCAAAACCAGCAAATAGTAGGGAGAGAAAAAGTACCTGAGTTTTCATAATTGAATTTATTGTTTGATGATGTTTTTGGAAATGGTATTTTTTTGTCCGCTTATACGGCAAACATACTGCCCAGCTGGCAATGTGCTTATGTCAAGACTTTCTTCGTGTTCTCCTATTGTTCTTTCACCGACATTAGTTTCAATTAGAATCTTTCCCTGTAAATCAAATACAGCCATCGAAATCTTGTCCTCCGTTGGTAAATTGTAGCGAACATTCAACAGATTTGTAGCTGGGTTTGGGAAAACTATTACCTGCCATAAATTGGCTTTGTTCAACAATTCATCAACACCTAAAGGATTTTCATCATATTGGTAATGTCCAATGCTGCTTACATTCCAACTGTAAACACTACCATCCAGAAGTTGCAGGTTCATTTCATCGGCCACAAAAGTTATTTTGCGAACATCTGCCAAATTATACGCAGCATTAGTTCCATCGGTATAATTGAAATACATACTCTGCGCCTTGCTCGAAATTGAGGCTAATCCCAATAGCAGAAAGAGTAAAAATGATTTAGTAAATATTAAATTCATAGCAAGTTATTTTAAGCAAATATGAATAAAAAATAATGCATAAGACAAATTTTAAAGAATTATTATTTTTGATACTCTGTTTTCAAGAAATGTTCCTATTCAAGCAAAAAAAAACTGCTTTGAAATTCATCAAAGCAGTTTTAAATAATTTAACTATTATTAATCAATTATTGAGCTTTCGCAAACCAAAGCGAAGCATTCAATAACAACTTGGATTCACTATAAAGGAACAAGCATTGAGAAAGAATCCTTATATGTATTAATTTCATCGACTAATAGAGAGCTTGGTTCAATTTCCATTCAGAGTGATTGGAATAATATGGTGATAAAAAAATCATTACATTTGGCTAGTTAATAAGATATTGACATGATAATTCAAAGAACAACCAAAGAGATAATCATAAGACTGCCTGCTTGTATAAATACTGAAGACTTGCAAGACTTTCTCAACTATACTAGATACATGGAATTAACTTCTGATATTCATGTATCTCAAGATTTGGTAGATAAGCTCTCTGATAAAATTAATAGTGATTGGTGGACTAAAAACCGCAAGAGGTTTATCAAGTGAAAATTGTTGTAGATACCAATATCGTTTTCAGCGCAATTCTCAATTCAACAAGCCGAATTGGGCAAATTCTCATTACATCTAAATCAAATTTTCAGTTTTATTCTTGTGTTTTCTTAAAAACAGAACTAAGCAAACATCAAAATAAACTCCTTAAACTAACAAAACTCTCTATCGAGGAACTTGAAGAATTACAAGATCTCATTACAAAGAACATTAAATTTATACATGAAGGATTGCTTCCTGAGAAAACAATAATTGCTGCAGAAAAGCTTTTAATTGATGTTGATTTAAACGATACGGTGTTTGTCGCTTTGACTAAAAATCTCAAAGCAAAACTTTGGACAGGAGATAAAGAATTAATAAAAGGGTTGAAATCTAAAAAATTTAAAGAAATAATTACAACAGGTGAAATACTTGAAATGTTAGAAAAGATTGAGAAAATATAGAAAACTATACCTAACAGCTCACAAGCGCAAACCGAAAAGGGTATAAGCCTCTGCGCGATATGTCAGTGGCAAAGTAAAACTAACATCATCATAAATTGACATATTTCAAAAAGCAAATTTTGCATTTGAATTCTGTTGTGAATTCTTAAAATTTAGGTCTATTAGACAAACTTTGTCGAGATATAATTCTTCAAAGACAAAAAAAACTGCTTTGAAATTCATCAAAGCAGTTTTAAATAATCTATCTATTATTAATCAATTATTGCAATTCGCACACCAAAGCGATGCATTCATTAACAACTTGGAGTGACTGTATACTCCCCAACCATTAAAAAGAATATCTCCTGTGGTTCCGGTGCCATCGTCAACTGGAGAACTATCCGCTAAAACGAAAACTCGACCAGTTCCAAAGGTGCTGGTAGCACATAAAATGTTTGTTGTGTTTTGGGTAACGCCCGAAGTCCAAATATGCCCTTGAACGGTTGCATTGGCTATTGGATTAATGGATATGGTAGCGCCGTTATTAAACTGTAACGTGGTAACAGTTCCTTGAGTACCATTTAATACTGGATGAGAAACCGTGCTTTTGTTTGTTGACGTTGTATTGATGTCTACTAAATTAATGGCGAAACCAAATGGATTTGTTTGAACTGTATTGTTACTCATGAAATCGTTCCAGATTGCAGGTGAATCCCAACCATCGTTGTTACGATCGGAAATGGTATGATCGCAAATCATCATCAAACTTCCTCCGTTTTGAACAAATTGAAGGATAGCTGTTTTTTCTGAAGCCGAAAATAAGGTGTTGGGTTCGTTCACCACAAACACATTGTAATTACTTAGATCTTGCGCATTCGTTGTGTTTCCGTATGTAATACTGGCGGTTGTCGGAAGTGTCTCCACCAAATGACCAAGTTTCACTAAAGCAATTCCCCAAGAAGAGTTTGCACCTTTCCAATACGATTCGGCAGTTGTTGCTGTAATTGTACTTTGTAATGGAGTTGGGAAACGCGCAGCCACATTATTGTCAGCATCTAATATCCAGTCTGCATTGCCTGCTGTTTGCGCGTGACGATTATCGAACAAGAATTTCTTAACCGTTGTTGTTGTTGAAGATGTTATTGAAAATGTTGAAGTACCACTAATTCCTCCTCCAGGAGTTGGAGTTGAAACCGATACCGTTGCAGATCCAACACTAGCAACTAAGGTAGCAGCAACTGATGCTGTTAATTGTGTTGCACTCACAAACGTTGTGGCTATTGATGTTCCGTTCCATAGAATTGTTGAACCATTGATGAAACTACTTCCCGTAACCGTTAATGTAAATGCAGCACTTCCAGCAACTTTGGTATTGGGACTGATTGAACTTAAAACCGGTAAAGGATTTCCAGCTGCAGTATAGTCTGCTATGGAAAGGTCATCAAAATTAATTCTGTTTACAGAACCATCCGTCTTGCGAATATCGAAACGAATATTGCCCGAAATATTTACCTTAATAAGAGTAGATGTAAGTGTAGTAGAACTTGTTGTAACTGGGCTTCCAATGGCAGTCCAAGTAGAACCGGCATTTACCGAATAATACAATTGCCAAGTACAAGCAGCATCCGTTCCATACAATGCATGCGAAATTGTGAAATCTCCAGCCCCTCCGGTTTTGTCAAAGTTCATGGTTA
>JBBALS010000218.1:0-4183 GCA_040402915.1 Flavobacteriales bacterium | reverse complement strand
AGGCTATGCCGAAGCTTAGAAATGATTAATCCCGAGTGGAAGCCCTTTTTGGCTGAAACCTCGGGAGGAAAAAGATGAAAGATGAAAAGTTAACAAACAAAAAAGCCGCTCTATATGAATAGAGCGGCTTTCGTTTTAAAAGATTATCTGATTAGTCGCGAACAACTCGGAAGTTGATAGATCCTTTTTCAGATGCTACAGTGAATAGATAAACACCTTTAGCACTTTCACTTAAATCGAACGTTTTGTTGAATTTACCGATGTAGTTAGTCATTGATTCAGTTTGAATTAAACGACCCGTTGCATCTGTAATACGAACATTAAACGATTGTTGATTTAATGAATTAAAAGCAAGTGTAACATTACCAGAAGTTGGATTTGGATACAATTGAATCATATCAACTCCATCGATACTTCCAATTCCAACAGATAGATCAAGTTGAGCTGTAAACGTGCTGCTTCCACAATTAGGAGTAGTTGCAGTAAGAACAATCGTAAATGATCCGTTAGTAGTGTATGTATGAGAAGGATTAGCTGTTGTACTTAAAGCACTACCATCACCAAAATCCCATGAATACGAAGTAGCGTTTGTAGAGCTATTTGTAAACGTAACAGTAGCACCATTTGCTCCATAATTGAAACTTGCAGTTGGAGCAGGGTTTACAGTTACCGATTGAGTTGATGTAGCTGAACAATTACCATTTGTATAAGTAGCAGTTAACGTATGAGTTCCTATTCCTGCTTGAGAAGGATCGAATGTGTTAACACCAACTACACCTGGACCGCTGAATACAGCACCATCAGGAGTTGAAGTCAAAACGATTGGATCACTTGAAGAACAAATTGGACTTGGAACGGCGTTAAATGTTACCGTTAAGTTTTCTACCACATTAATAGTTACCTCACTGAATCCAGTACAAGTTCCGTTATTAAATTCATAACGAAGAACATGAGAACCAAGACCAGCATCTACTACATCGAATGTTGAATTAGCGGCAAAACCATCAACTAGGAATGAACCAAGAGCTGGAGTACCAATCATAGTAATTAAACCAGAGTTCAAGCAATAATCACCAGATACACCACTTAACGTTACAACAGGAGAAGGATTCACTTGAATTACTACAGTTGCGATACCTGGACAAACATTACCAGCTTCAGATATTGTATAAGTGATCGTTTGAGGACCCGTACCAGATATTGAAGGATCGAATGTTGAACCTACAACACCGTTACCACTGAATACTCCGTTAGCAGGAGTTCCTGTTAACGTAATTACAGCATCTTGAGCACATGTTGCAGAAGCTAGATTATCGATAGTAGCAACGGGACCATCAGTGATAATTACTGATTGTGTTATTGTACCAGCACATGAACCACCAGCGTTTGCGATGTATGTGATGTCATAAGAACCAGCATCAAGAACACTTGGATTGAATACATTTCCATTCATAGCACCTGCAGTAGATGAATTGATTGAGAATGTACCACCAGCAGGAATACCTGTTAATACAACACTTTCAACACTTGAACAATAAGAAGCAGCTAGTCCAACAAAATCAACAACTGGAGCAGTAATAACATTCACAGTTACTGTAGCAGAAGAAGAACAACCTGTTCCAACAGCTTCATAAGTAAGATCGAAAGAACCAATTCCAGAAATTGACGGATCAAATGTTCCAGTAGCACTTACACCAGTACCAGTCCAAATACCACCAACCGGAGTAGCGAATAAATCGAATGGAGCAGCTGTTTCACAAACATCAGCAACTGGAGCAATTTGAGTATCTCCACTGCTTAAGCTTACTGTATAAGCATTGAAATCAGTACAAGAAAATACTGGTTGATCGAACGAAGGAACTAAGATTACTGAATAAGTTCCTGCAGTTAATGAAGTTGAAAGTGTTAAAGCTTCACCAGCAAAGAAATTACCTTGTCCAGGTGTAACAATGTTGTTACAATCGGCAGTGTTTCCGAAAATAACAGTACCATCAAATTCAGCTAAAACATTCACAGTATAAATACCATCTGTTGCAACATCAAAACTAAACCAGTCTGTATCGCGAGTTGTTGTATTCATAAATGATGTACCGCAGATTGTTTCTCCGCAAGCTATTGTTCCAAATACACCTGAATTACAACCTCCATTTAAATCTTGACCGCAATCTTCACCTTCGGCAGTTAAATCAGCAGTACATTCGATGCAACGTGTTCCAAATAAGATATTAGAAGAGAATGTTGCAGCAGTTCCTATTTCACACACACTTCCAATTTGAAGAATGTAATCTTCACATGCAATTAGATTTTCTAAGAAAGAGAATGTAAGAGGAGCAGTTACAACCAGAGGTGTTGACCATGAAGCAACAGATGTTGGTTCAGTAGCAGTGCGGTAACGAATTTGATATTCTAATGCACTAGTTACTTCATCCCAAGTTAATACTGTATTGGTTGTAGTTGTTTCGGAAGTAGTAATGTTATTCGGGAATGGACAAGCAAGTGGTCCAAATACATTGATTGAATAATCTTCCACTTCACCATAAGCAGCATTACCACAAGGATCAAGTATACCTGTATATGTAATACGAACACGCATAGTAGTTGTGCCAATAAATGCATCAACTGGAGCATTGATTAAAGCTGTATAAGGACCTGCACCTGGCGTACCAGTAACTGCAATAGCCTCATTCGCATCAATGAAATCTCCATCATGATTCCAGTCAACCCAGATTCCGCACTGGTCAGTTGTATAAGTAGCTACACCGTTAGAAATTATTATTGGTGTTGGCGTTCCAACATACACATCAGCAGAAAGAGCGGTATAATCGCTGTAACCACCTGTAGTACAATCAGTAGGGTTATTGATGTTACCCATTTGAACATTAGCAATGTATTCATCACAGAAAGTTGAACTTGCATCACAGTAATTTAAGCAAGTTCCTGTAGTGAAAGAAATTGATTCACAACCTACAGCTTCACCATTTGCATTAGAAGGTACAATTTGAATAGTGTATGTGGTGTTTGTATCCAAAATACCAACATCAAAAGTTGTAGCAGTTTGATTATCAGAAATCAAAATTGGACCAGTGCCTGCATCAAAATACACATCATAAGCAGTTGCAGGAGCACCTAAACCAGATGTCCAAGTGAAAACTGCCTCATTTACACAAATTCCAAAATCACCATTGGCAGGTCCAGAAGTAATAGTTGCACATGTTGGTGCTTGAGTAGCATCAATACATGAAACTGTTGCATCCCAACCAGCACGAAGTACAGAACCATCCGATTTGAAAACAAAAGTAAGAGCACCTGAAGGATCAGAGGATACAAACGGCCCTAAAGCGATATTAGGTCCTTGCCAAGCTCCTGCTAAAGGCAAAGCGAAAGTAGCAGCATTAGCAGATGGAATAAGTGGAGAGTTAATATCAGGACCATTGTAAACATACAATCCATCGTAGTTTAATTCTGTATTGAATGAATTGAATACTACTTGAATTGAATTACCTGGTTGATCAGGGAAAAAAGTTAATGTGTAATTTTCATTAATCTGATAATTACCTGTGCTATTTCCTGAATCGTAGAAATTAGCTCCACAAGTAGTAACAGAACCGTTAGACATAATTACATCCACATTACCACCAGTAGTGAAACTAGTTTCTAAACATGCATTGTTCGTTCCAATAGAATTAGTTGGAACAATTTGCCAGTAATACGTTGTGTTTAAATCTAAAGTTCCTGGATCGAAAGACGTACCAACTTGATCGTCAGAAACAAGAACAAGACTTCCAGAAGCAGTTCCGAAATAAACATCATACGTTGCAGAACCACCACCATCAATCCATGAAAGAACAGATTGGTTTGCAGAAACATCAATAGCAGCATCCGCAGGAACTGGATTCGTAGAACATAAAGGAGCTTCAGCTAAAGCTTCTACTACAATAGTATAATCTTCTGATTCACCAAAACTATTTGATGGATTACCGCAAGGATCGAATGAATTAGGAGTTCCATAGAACAAACGAACACGAAGACGAGTAGCTCCAAGAGAAGCTCCGGCAGGAACAACAAGATTACCAGAAATTACAGTAGCGCCTGGCAATGTAGAATTAAAACACTGTTCTCCAGCATCGATAAAATCGCCATCTTGATTCCATCTACCTCAAAAGGCCGAGATTGGGCCACATAC
>JBBALS010000217.1:0-4190 GCA_040402915.1 Flavobacteriales bacterium | reverse complement strand
TGGATTTAATAAGTTAAATATCAACCTATTGCAGTTTTTGTCGTGTACTTAGATATTTATTATATTTCTTTGGCGATTTGGTATAAAAAAAATAAAAATATTAGTAGCCAAAGACAGCACAAATTAGAAAAATAACCAGCCTATAACAGCGTGTAAGTAATATTGCCTTCTCGCAGGTGCAACACAAAGAAACACAAAGAAATATCGTCTATGAGCTAAAAGTTGATAGAAATTCTATTAACTTTGAATCTGACTTCATTTAAAGAGACTGCGAAAATGAAAATTGCAAATTTGCATCTAACCGAAATATTCAAACGGTTTAAAGAAATGTTTTCAAATTTAGCAACAACAATGGGTATCATTATACTCATTGTTTTTTCTTCTTGCCATTCAGAAACAGGAAAGGTAGAGAAGCTACTTGGGAGATTGAATGCAGGCGAAGTTAATGCTTCGTCAAAGTATGTTTGGCCTCAAGACTATAAGCAACTCTACATTTTTCATCAACGATTCATTGCGAATAAAAGCCTAATGAGTCTTGATTATGTTGATGGTGAGGTAATTGAAGAGGGTGGAAGAATCTATGTCAACGCCTCTATAAAATGTAACAACTGTGATTCGGCAATCATAAATTACTTCATTGAGAATAACAAATACAGAGATGGTTTTATCAAAGAAAAGTTTCATATCAAAAATGCCCATGATGTCTCTTATGTTAGTTTGGATTGGAATTGGGATGAATCCATTTTTTCAGAAAACATTAAATTGTGTAAGGATACAGCCGCCGATACTCGACTAAGAGCACAACCGCAAAATAACAGTGAGGTAATAAAGACAATTGAAAAAAATTCAGATTTCCTAATTGATGAGAATACGGAAAATGATCATTGGGGAAAAGCCATTTTATTTGATGAAAAAGGAGAAGCTAAAACTTATTATTTTCCCAAAAAGGAATCCAATTTAAAGTCAGACATAGGTTTTTTTACCATTGGTTGGTTTGGAGGATTGAGCATACTTGTTCTTGCCATAATAGCCATTGTCTGCTTTGTGATTGTCTTTCCTCTTTTGTTGTTTGGCTTATTCAAAGCGGGAGCTGAAGGTGGAGCTCAGGCTGGTTGTTTCATGTTTATTTTGATTCTAATCATCATTGCTGTAGGTTATGAGTTTCTAGAGAATTTTTTATTTGAGGTGTTTTTGATTAATTTACCTTTTTAATATTCTTGTCTTCAATAATATAAGTGGTAAAAAACAAATTTATTATTTCTGCAATAGGTCAATTTGGGAGCACAATGTTGCCTAATATACATAGCATAGGGACAGCCAATAAATCTTTGTTTTACAGTATATACTGATGAAGCTTCGGAACTTTTAAGCCCCGCAATATCAAATATGCGGATCGTTAAATTAATATCTTAAATACTTCCAAAAGTTCTTTCTATTTTTCTAAATTGCTAGAATGAAATCCACAATTATTTCCTCTATTGAAAATCTGATAGAATCAGCAAATACAGACCATTTAGATGAAAATGCATTCGTATTAAAAATGCGATTGCTGCTAAATAGCATAGATGAGAATTCCAAAATTGTAAATGAAACAATTCACCTTTCCGAATTGATGGAGAGTAACATGCAGAATTTTATTCAACCCAGTTTAAAATCATTTAAGCTGCAATCTGGATTGCCAAGTTTTGATGAAAAATATGGAGGTTTAGCAGCTGGCGAGTTCGTTGTACTAGGAGCAAGGCCGGGAGTTGGGAAAACGCAATTTCTAGTCAATATCGCACTTCAAGTTTCGCTTAATCAACCCGTAGCATTTTTTTCTTGTGATGTCTCATTAAAGGTTCTAAGTAAGCGATTTATTTCAGCGCTGTCGGGAATTCCAATTATCAAGATAGATCGTCATGAGCTGAGCGATGATGAGAAAGAGAAACTTTCAAACTGCGCAGCAGAATTTAATAAGCATCAACTTTTTATCAATGAGGGAAAAGCATTAACAATTGAAGCACTTCGATTAAAATGTGAAGAGGCCGTTCAAGAGCATGGAGTGAAATTAATCATTCTAGATAATCTTCATTATCTATGTAAATCTCGCAATCGCTATGCGCGCGAACTGGAGATCAATTATATCTGTCAAGAACTTCGAAAAATTGCTACTGAATTTGATGTTTGCTTTGTTGCAAGTAGTCAATTGAGTAGAAGTGTAGAATACAGGGGAGGGGCAAAAGTGCCTATGTTATCCGATTTGCGGGAAAGTGGCGCAATAGAGCAAGAGGCCGATAAAGTGTTGTTTTTGTATAGTGCCTCATATTACTGTATCAATGAAGATGAATATGGTCATAGTACTGAAAATACAGCCGAATTGCATATTGCTAAAAATAGTACGGGTAAATTTGGAATGATTCCGTTGAAGAGAGATTCGTCAATTTCACACTATCACGAATCTGCTCCATTACCGAATGAATTTTCTTTTTCATCAAACCGATTATCAGAATTGGATGATTTTCATTTTTAAAACCGAAAAGGGCGTTGCTTAAGATTATGAGGTTATTTTATAAACCTTGAGATTGTGTTCCGCAATCCATGTTCAGGTGGAGAGTGCTGATTCGCGTTTTTTATTGCGATGCTCGCTGCGCTCCGCTTCTCATAAATAACGAATGTAACATAGATAATTAGCAACGACCCTTTTTTACAATTATGAACTTAATAGAACTACTTAAATTCTCTTCCGACTATCGGGAACAACTTATTAAGTCCTTAAATAATGCCAAAAGCAATGACATTTCAGCTATTCGTTATCTTCCATTACACGAAAAAAATGCATTGTGTTTCCTAGCGATGAGAAGCCCTGCAGATTTATGTCGATTATTGAAATCGAATTTTGAGTCAGTCGAATATCATATCAATAATCCAGATTACACTCACTTTATCATCCCCAAAAAAAGAGGAGGGAAGCGCAACATTTCCGCACCATTTGAAGATTTAAAGAAAGTCCAGAAAAGTTTGAATTATTTTTTGCAGGGATATTATTTATGCATCAAACCAAGCAATGTTTTTGGATTTGTAATTCATCCTCATTATTTAAAAGGAGCATGCAATATTGTCGAAAACGCTCGTCTTCATTCGGGAAAACGCTATTTGCTTAATGTTGATTTACTCAATTTTTTTCCTTCCATTTCGGCTGCAAGAGTTAAATCGGTTTTTATGTCCGACATGTTCTGCTTTGATGAGTCGATGTGCAATGCCTTGACTTTGCTAACTACATATCTAGGTCAGTTGCCAACAGGTTCTCCAACATCGCCAGTCATTTCAAATTTGATATGTCAAAGTATGGATACTGAGTTGGAAAATTTTGCGAAAGCTAACGACTTGGTATATTCTCGATATGCAGACGATTTGAGTTTCTCATCAGACAAGCCCATTCATAACGATACAGTTTTAGATATTTATTCAATTATTCAACGCAATCATTTTAAGGTGAATGATAAGAAAATTCGAATGCGTCATTCGGGTCAGCGCATGGTTGTTACGGGTATTACGGTGAATGAAAAGGTAAATGTGAATCGTTCACTTATAAAACGTGTTCGTGCCATGATTTACGATATGAAAGTTTCGGGAGTCGAGAATGCTGCAAAGAAGCATTTTAATAAAGAGCTTGATAATGAAGGGAAATTGATAAAGAAATTTATGTATCGCTTGGAAGGATATATTAATTTTATTGGTCAAGTTCGGGGAAGAAACGATCGTATTTATATGCGTTTAAATTCGGATTTTCAGAAAGAATATCAACAGAATCAAACTGCCTAATACCTGTTAATAATTAATTCATGGCGCAATATAACGCATAAAAAAAGCCGACCCAAATGGGGCAGCTTTTCAATAAAAGAAAATTCAATTTATTTCTTCACGTCATCTGCTGCTTGACGAGATGCACGTGTTGCAGTTACAGCAACAACATCTACGTTTTGAGCATCTAAAAGCGTTAATCCTGGTGCGATAACTTCACGAACTTTTACGCCCATTCCAATTTCAAGAGGTGTTATGTCGATATTGATAAAATCGGGAAGGTCACTCAATAAAGCTCTTACTTTTAATTTACGAAGCTTTGTTACCAATTTACCCCCTGCACGAACACCTGCAGAATTACCTGAAGTACGAACCGGGATCTGAATAATAACCGGCTTGTTTTCATGCAA
>JBBALS010000216.1:0-4190 GCA_040402915.1 Flavobacteriales bacterium | reverse complement strand
TGCCACTGTTCAAATTACAACCTCAGGTTCTTTCGAATTGTGTAATGGTTCTACTGTAACTTTAACAGCTACTTCAACACTTCCAGTTACTTGGTCAAATGGCATTCAAACAACTGATATCACAGTAAGTGAAGGGGGAAGTTATACTGTAAGTGCTACTAATAGTTGCAATACTGCAACAGATCAGGTTACTGTTAACGATTTAAATCCAAACACTTCTTTCGGCGTAAATTCCGAAAATGGGTATTCGCCATTCACTCTCGTTGTATCTCCTGCTAGTAGCAGTTCATGTTCTTGGTTTGTAAATGATATTCCCACTTCACTCACTGCTCTAAACCAAATCATATTAGAATCGGCTGGAACTTATTCAATAAAACAAGTTTGTGATAATGGAGGTTGCATGGATAGCACTTCACGAGACATAACTGTTGAAATTGGAATATTTACGCTTGACCTTCCAAATAGCTTTACTCCAAATGGCGACGGATACAATGATTATTTCAAGGCCAAAGCTTCTGGAATCGTCGAGTTCCGTTCATCTATATTTGACCGTTGGGGACAAGAGGTGTTTCAATGGGAAGGCGCATCAAATAGCTGGGATGGAACCCGCGATGGAAAACCTGTTCCAGATGGTGTTTATTTCTATGTAATACAAGGAAAAGATTACACTAGTGCTGATTTCGAACGCTATGGATCAATCACGGTTCTAAGAAACTAATCCACAACTTCTAAGGTTTCCAAACTTGCAAGTGTTTTCAAATTTCCGAAAATAACTCTTGCTCGATTGTTTTGAATCTCTTCAACAACTCCTGTTTGCTTGCCATTCAGGAGTTTTACTTTGGAGCCAACCTTGATCTCTTCTTTCTTCTTTTCGAGAATCTGAGCTTTGACTTTTTCTTGTTTCTCTTGATGTTTTTTATCAAGGCGCTTGAGCTTTTCGGCCGATAATAATTTCGTCATTTTAGCAATTACGGGCTTTTTATCCTTTGCGATCTCCCATTCTTTGGTAATGGATTGAAGCTTTTTGCCCAACTCAACCAATTTGCTTGTTTCTTCTTGATTGGCGCTTGTTCGTTCCAACTTATGCTTCATTTTATCTTGAAGCTCTTCGAATTTCGCTTTCGATTTATCTGCAACTGTTTGCTTCTGATCAACGACCTGCAATAGTTTGCGTAACTCCTGTTGCTCTTTTTGCAATTGCTGCAACATCCGATCGAGTGTGACTTTATCTTTCGAAGTCATGTTGCGCGCACGATTTATCAAGGCCACCGGCAAACCAATTTTCTCTGCAATGATGTATGTATAAGAACTACCCGGTTGTCCAATCACCAATTGATATAATGGCTGTAACGTATCGTCATCGAAAAGCATGCAGGCATTTCGAACTCCATCCAAACGGTCGGCGGCTAGTTTAATGTTCATGTAATGCGTCGTAATAACGCCCAAAGTTCTTCGGCGAGATAATTCTTCTAACATCGCTTCGGCAACTGCTCCGCCTAATTCAGGATCGGTCCCTGTACCAAACTCATCAATCAATACCAAGGTACGCTTGTCGGAAAACTCCAAAATGTATTTCATTTTGGCGAGGCGGGAACTGTAGGTACTCAACTCATATTCAATCGACTGACTATCACCAATGTCAGCAAACAAACGTTGAAAATACCCCATTTCACTTCGCTCATCCACAGGAACAAGCAAGCCGCTTTGAAGCATCATTTGCAGCAATCCAACTGTTTTTAAAGTGATTGACTTACCACCTGCATTGGGCCCACTAATGATTAACAAACGTTGTTCATGATCGAGTTCGCAGTTCATTGGAATGACTGGTTTGCCCGAACCTTTATTTTGAAGCACCAAAATAGGATGCCTCGCATTAAGCAATCGTAATTGAGAAGATCGAATAATATTGGGTAAGGTTGCTTCTAGCTCGAGTGCAAGTAGGGTTTTGGCTCGATTAAAATCGAATGTACTTAATGAGTTTTCGTAGTTTACAATTAGAGGATGGTGCTTGCGCATGTTGGCTGTTAACACACGTAAAATTCGAATTATCTCGCGTCGTTCGCGTTGTAGCAAATCAAATACTTCATTGTTCAAATCGACCGTTTCGATGGGTTCGATGAAGGTTGTTTTTCCGGTGTCGGAACTGCCTTGAATTAATCCGCTTACGCTTCTTTTCTGCTCAGCTAGAATAGATAATACGCGCCTTCCGTTATAAACGGTTTCTTCAGTATCGGCAAGCCAACCTAACTTTTTCAACTTCTGTAATTGTGCGCGGAAAACTTTATCCAAATCCCGACGAGATCGAGCTAGATCTTTACGAATATCGGCAAGTTCTTGAGAAGCCGATGATTTTACTATACCCGATGGATCGAGCACTTTATCGATAGAATCGATGATTTCTTTGGTGAAATGAACCGAACTAAATATCCCGCAAATTGCAGGTAGTACAGAACTTTTATCTTTCAAATACTGCAATAAATTATTCACCACATCCGAAACCTCGCGGATGTTCATGAATTGTTTTTCTTGTAATGCAGAATTGGCTATTCCTAAAAGGTGTAACTCACGTCTTATATCTGGGAAAGTTGAATTAGGTAAATCGCTCCCAGTTCTTTTTACATCAACGTACTCTTTTACACGTTGAAGCTGAACCAGTAAAGCATCAAATTCGAATGTTGGAGATAGCTCCTGAGCAAGTTCCTTTCCGCCTATGCTTCGGCAGTAGCTTTCAATGATTGATTGAATTCGGTCAAACTCAAAACGGGAAAAATTGTCGTCGGGGTATATTAACACAAGTCAAAGTTAGTAATACAATGTGCAAACAAATGGAAGTAAATAAGGTTCTTAAAGATTGCCTTAAAAAACAAAACCCCGGGATTTCCGAGGTTTTGAAAAATATTTATTAATAGGTACTATTTAGTTTTTAATCAAGCGACCAATAGCTGTTCTTCCATTCGCATCTTGAATTCGGAGTATATAAACGCCATTACTCAAATCGTTGAAATCGATAGAAAACAATTGAGCCTGATTGGATGAATTTGGGTTGATATTTTTAACAACTCGTCCCATCGCATCTAAAAGTTCCCAGCTTCCTTTCCAACTTCCTTCTGGAACATTTACCCAAGCCATATCTGTTGCGGGATTAGGCATGATGGTTAAATGAGCACGTGTAGAAATAGAATTTATCCCTTGAGGAATGTCCACACAAGCACCATAGATTTCAGTAATTGTGCGTTCACCAATCGTATTGGGGATATCAATTATATTCGAAATACAAATTTGGTTAGAAGTAACTTCATCGAAATAAATTCGGCAAATGGGATTCGCTGTTTCTGAACGAACAAGCATACTGTCACCATTGTATAATGCAAAAACTTCAGAGCGCGAAACGTTTCTTCCTAAGAGCATAGGCATATCAATGGAGTTGGTTAATGAAACCACATCGGTCATGTGAATACCGCTCACTTGAAATTGCCAGCCCATGATGTTAGCGCGCGGTGAACTCAATTCCACATCGATATAATTGCTGCTGAAATTTGCAGTTGTGATAGAAATGCCGGTTGTGTCGAAAGGATTAATCACATCGCGAGGAAAATAACAATGCGAAAGTCCAGAACCCGACCCCGCCGAATTCAAACACCATGCTTCGAGGGCTGCATCGTAAACGGTTAATCCATCATCGCTGTTTAAGTCATAACAAGGCATCACTGCTGCATTGTCTTGCTGAAACATCCCAAAATAACCATTCAAATCTTGGTAATTAACCAAGGAATCGGGAATGGTATTTCCAAAAATTGCAGCTCCTCCACATTCGTTGTTACAGTCCATAATTGACATACCACCGGGAACACCTGCACAATCAACAAAAGGTTCACATCCATTTATTAATGCAAATGAAGGGATGTTATTAGCATCGCGTGAAATATGCATACATACTTGCAATGCGTTATTCAAATAATTCATTTCCTGTCGTCCTAAAGCATCAGGTCGGTGTTGAGAATTGATGATTACAGCCAAACGATAATCCCCTTCGGCAACATCCGTAATATCAATCCATTGGCATTGAGTACCCGCTCCGTAAACATCATAACATCCAGCAGAGATTCCCATATTACTACAACCATACTGCCCAAATCCACATAAATCCATTACACAAAATCCGTTTTTATGACCTGCAGGAATGATATTGT
>JBBALS010000215.1:0-4193 GCA_040402915.1 Flavobacteriales bacterium | reverse complement strand
AGGAATACGGCCCAAAAGAACGTGTTGTTTACGAAGATTCAGAATTATTTCAAAAACCATGAGTATTCTCTTGAAAATCGCCATTCTCATTGGCTCGGTTCTTTTGTGCGGTGGATTGGTTTTGATATTCCAAATTCGTAGCAGCAAATCCATCAAGTTATTGCTTTCGTATAGCGGTGCATTTATTCTGGCACTCTGTGTCTTTCATCTATTGCCTGAGGTTTATGAAGGCATTTCAAATCCCATTTTAAGCGGTTGCCTTATTTTAGGTGGCTTCCTCATTCAGGTGCTCCTCGATTATATTTCAGGTGGAATTGAACATGGACACATTCATCTTCCAGAAGAGAGTAAATTACATCATCATAACCACGACCATCACGACCATCAGCATTCTCAAGATTATCATCCCGTTATGAAATCGCCATGGTTATTGATGACCGGTTTGTGTATTCATGCATTAATTGAGGGAATTCCTTTGCTTTATGGCAAAACAGGTGATGAGCTTTTCATGGCCATCATTTTTCATAACATTCCAATATCGGTTATGCTCATGACATTGTTTTTGATGTCAGGCCAAAGTGCGCTAAAAAGCATGCTTGCGTTATTCATCTTTTCGCTCATGGCTCCCATCGGCGCCTTGCTTACATCGTACATTTTTCCATCCGCATTAGACATAAATGGACTATTTGGATTTGGCGCACTGGCTATTGTTATTGGTATTTTCTTGCACATCAGTACAACCATCTTATTCGAAAACGACGAGCATCACCGATTCAATATCATTAAACTCATTACGATTCTTGTAGGTTTTGCAAGCGCTTTTTTAATTGGATAAACAATTCCAATTAAAATCGTGTTTCCTCTGAGCGGAATGATTAAATTCGCTTCTTAATTTAAACTCAAATCTAATAACATACAATGTCAGTACTTGTTGGTAAACTTGCACCTGCCTTTACAGCAAAAGCAATCGTAAACGGAGGAGAATTCGTAAATGAATTTTCACTTGAACAATATCTTGGAAACAAACATGTGGTATTTTTCTTTTATCCAAAAGATTTCACGTTTGTTTGTCCTACCGAACTTCATGCATTTCAAGAAAAACTTGCTGAATTCGAAGCACGCAATGTAGCCGTAGTTGGATGTTCAACCGACACAGAGCAATCTCATTGGGGTTGGCTTCAAGTTCCAAAAGCTAAAGGTGGAATTGAAGGAGTTAAATACCCACTTGTTGCCGATACCGCAAAAACAATTTCAATGAATTTTGGAGTTTTGTTTGGCGATTACGATTTCAACGAAGATGGTGAAATGATTTCTACGGGTCCTATGATCGCATTCCGCGGGTTATTTTTAATTGACAAAGACGGAATTGTTCGTCACCAAGTTGTGAACGATTTCCCACTTGGAAGAAGCGTTGACGAAGCTTTGCGAATGGTAGATGCTCTTCAGTTTTTCGAGGAAAACGGAGAAGTTTGTCCTGCAAACTGGAGAAAAGGTGATGCTGCTTTAAAAGAAACTCACGACGGTGTTGCCAACTATTTAGCTAACCACTAATCGGATTTTTTAAAAAAATCCCTGCCAATGTGCGGGGATTTTTTGTTTTATGCCCATTTGAATGAAAGGGTATTGTAGTTTTGCACAAACATCCGTCTGAATATTTTCAGCAAAAAAATAAAGCGTGGCCGATTCGAATTTTGTTGATTATGTAAAAATCTGTTGCCGCTCCGGAAAAGGAGGCGGTGGATCTATTCACTTGCACCGCGATAGAAATACTGCGAAAGGTGGACCCGATGGCGGTGATGGTGGACGAGGTGGTCATATCATTTTGCGAGGCAGTTCAAACGTTTGGACACTCATCCATTTAAAATACCGAAAGCATGTCATCGCAGAACCTGGAGGAAAAGGAAGCAGCGCCTTGAAACATGGAAAAGATGGAGACGACATTATTTTGGAAGTGCCATTAGGAACCGTTGCACGTGATGCAGAAACAGGAGAAGTCCATTTCGAAATTACGGAAGAAGGCGAAGAACGCATTTTGGTTAAAGGCGGAAGAGGAGGACTAGGAAACTTCCATTTCAAATCACCCACCTTGCAAACTCCCCGTTTTGCTCAACCCGGCGAAGATGGTGAAGAATTATGGAAAGTTTTGGAATTGAAAGTGCTTGCCGATGTTGGCTTGGTTGGATTCCCCAATGCAGGAAAATCGACATTGCTTTCGAAAGTTTCAGCTGCCAAACCAGAAATTGCCAATTATCCTTTCACCACATTGGTTCCCAATTTAGGAATTGTGGCTTACCGCGATTACAAATCATTTGTGATGGCCGATATCCCTGGAATTATAGAAGGTGCCAGCGAAGGAAAAGGATTGGGACTTCGGTTTCTTCGGCACATCGAACGAAATTCGGTTTTACTATTTCTCGTTCCCGCCGATGCTGATAACATTAAACATGAGTTTAATGTCTTGCTTAACGAATTACAAGAATTCAACCCTGAACTACTTGATAAAGAGCGCCTATTAGCCATTAGCAAAAGTGATTTATTGGATGATGAATTGAAAGAAGCTTTAAAAGCCGAACTACCAGAGAATGTTCCTTATGTATTTATGTCATCTCATACAGGTGTTGGTTTGGTTGAATTGAAAGACTTGATTTGGAAATCGCTCAATAAATAGGCATGCAGGTGATTGGAGCGGACTATGAATTATTTTCAGCCATCAACGGATTTCATTCTGTTATCCTTGATCGTTTTATGGAAGCAATTAGTTCGCGAGTAATAGCCATTCCCATATATGTTTTGATGGCCTTGTTTTTATATAAAAAATATCAATCTAAGTTTTGGTGGATTTTATGCGCTGTTATTTTACTCATATTAATTAGCGATCAAGTTTCCGTTGCTGTTAAATTTACTGTGGAGCGATTACGTCCTTGCCACGATAGTTTATTAAGTAGCACCATTCACTTAGTGAATAACAAATGCGGAGGGCAATTCGGATTCTATTCCTCCCATGCCAGTAACACAGCTGCTCTGAGCATTTTTTTGATGCAATTCACTCGAAATAAAATTGTGCATATTTCACTTTTCGCTTGGGTATTTTTTGTTGGGTACAGCCGAATTTATTTGGGCGCTCATTTTCCAAGTGATGTTTTAGTGGGCTGGATTGCCGGTGGATTATTCGGTTGGACTATCGCCTTCTTTTCCTTAAAATATTTACCTATTCAACAATCCAAGTAAAACATGAACCTCAATAATTTCTTGTGGGTGTTTTTGGGAGGCGGATTGGGTTCTTCAATTCGGTTTCTGTTTTCACAATGGATAATAAAATCGGATCAGAATGTAATTCCATTGGCAACTTTATTGGCAAATGTGCTGGCATGTATGATTATGGCGCTGACATTTCGCTTCCTCTCTCCCCTTTCTGAATCCGCACGCTTGTTTTTATTTGTTGGATTTTGCGGTGGATTAAGCACATTCTCAACCTTCAGTTTGGAAACCATTTCCATGATAAAATGCGGGCAATTGAACTGGGCTATGGGCAATATTTTGCTGAATGTGATTTTATGTTTAGGTATTTTATTTTTCGCGTTTCGCAAATAATTTATACATGCTGCAGCGTTTTCTTAATCTGAGTATGTTGATTTTGCTGATTCTTACGGGACTTCTAATTTATGCCTGTAGAAACATCGAATTCGATTACAACTTCGAGCACTTTTTCCCAGTAGAAAGTGATGATGCAGCATACTACTATAAATACAGAGATCAGTTTGAGTCGGACAATGCCTTTTTCCTGATTGGAGTAGAACATTCAACGAGTGTTTTCGACAGCACGTTTCTCAATGAAATTGAGAATTTAAGGACCGATTTAAAATCACTCAATTATGTAATTTCAGCTAGCGCTATCACGAATATCAAAACTCCATTAATCAATTCATTTGGTATTGTTGAAATCCCCTTGGTTGATTTAAAGCATCCTGAAAATTTACACGCAGACTCAAGCAGAATTTTCAGCACACCAACTTATCAAGGAAATCTAATTTCAGCTAACGGCAAGAACCTTACTATTTTCATTCGACACCAAGATTTATTACCAAAACCATCTGCCGATAGCTTATTAAAATCTGTACAACTACGATTAAAAAACCTCCCATACAAAACACATATCACAGGGAAATTGCTTTCCGAAAGCACCTATCTCCATA
>JBBALS010000214.1:0-4201 GCA_040402915.1 Flavobacteriales bacterium | reverse complement strand
TTGATGATTTAGAAAAACATGGTCATCTGATTCGTATTAAAGAAGAGGTAGATCCCCATTTGGAGATGGCTTCCATTCAATTGCGTGAATATCAGAAAGCGGGGAAAGCAATCTATTTTGAAAAGGTGAAAGGGAGTAAATTCCCTGCAGTTTCCAATTTATTTGGGACAATTGAACGAAGCAAATTCATGTTTCGTGATACCTATGCGGATATTCAGAAACTAATTGCACTAAAATCGAATCCCATTGCTGCCTTAAAGAAACCTTTTCATTATTGGAAAATGCCTTTCTTGGCTTTGTCGGCATTGCCAATGAAAGCACGATTGGTCAAGCCCGTTGCATTTGCGCAGTGTAAAATCAGCGATTTGCCCCTCATTCAACATTGGCCAAACGACGGTGGAGCATTTGTTACATTGCCAGCTGTTTACACCGAAGACATTGACAAACCCGGAATCATGAATTCCAATTTGGGCATGTACCGGATTCAATTAACTGGAAATGAATACGAATTAGACAAAGAAATCGGACTTCATTATCAATTGCATCGGGGCATTGGGGTGCATCAATCGAAAAGCAATGCTCAAGGTAAACCACTCAAAGTGAGCATCTTTGTTGGTGGTCCACCAGCTCATATTTTAAGTGCTGTTATGCCTTTGCCTGAAGGTATGTCGGAGTTGACTTTTGCTGGAGCGCTCAATAACCGTCGCTTCCGTTATTTTTATGATGAGGATGGATTTTGCTTAAATGCCGATGCCGATTTCGTTATTACTGGCGAAGTATATCCGAACGAGAATAAGCCCGAAGGTCCGTTCGGAGATCATTTGGGGTATTATAGTTTGCAGCATCCATTTCCTGTGATGCGCGTTAAGAAGGTTTATCATCGCAAAGATGCCGTTTGGCCGTTTACAGTTGTTGGTCGTCCGCCGCAAGAAGATACGAGTTTTGGTGCCCTAATTCACGACATGACTGGCGATGCAATTCGCGATGAGCTTCCTGGAGTTCATGATGTGCATGCTGTTGATGCTGCCGGCGTTCATCCTTTGTTACTTGCCATTGGAAGTGAGCGTTATACGCCATATCTCAAACAGGAAAGACGCCCTGCCGAATTAATCACCATTTCGAATCATATTCTCGGAACCGGACAATTGAGTTTGGCCAAGTATTTATTTATCGCTGCAAAAGAAGATGATTCAACATTAGATACACATCATGTAGAGTTGTTTTTTAAGCATATTTTGGAACGAATCGATTTACAGCGCGATTTGCATTTTCATACACAAACTAGCATCGATACACTTGACTACAGTGGCGATGGATTAAACACCGGTTCGAAGTTGGTCGTCGCTGCTGCGGGGAATAAGCGAAGGGAACTTGGAAAAGAATCACCTTCCGATATTAATTTGCCCGACGGCTTCGCAGATTTTCATTGTGCCTTGCCGGGTGTTTTAACTTTAAATGCACCCAGTTTTATCAATTACGCAAAAGCAAATAGCGAAGTTGAGATCTTTGCCAAATACATCGATGTTTCATTGAGCAATGAATTTCCATTGATTATTTTGTGCGACGATTCGAAATTCACTTCCGAGAATTTGAACAATTGGGTATGGGTTACGTTTACACGAAGTAATCCCTCGCATGATATTTATGGAGTTGATCCTTTTCAAAAAAATAAACATTGGGGATGTAATGGTTCACTCATTATTGATGCTCGTATAAAACCGCATCATGCTCCCGTTTTAGAACTTGATGAGGAAGTTGAAAAACGTGTCGATCAAATTATCTCAAGAATTAATTAATTTCGCCAAACAAGATAAATATTTTCTGTTGTTGATTTAAGATGTCGTTTATAGGTAAAATTTTAAGTCCTGGTTCGCGTGTTTTTAAACGTTTGGTTTATGATGCAGATGATCATCAGATTCGTGGGTTAGGATTCGTAAAATGGGTTGCACAAAATGTGTGTTTCTATGATCCAAATGTGCGCATAAAACCTCTGCTAGTTGAAGGATTGGAAGCAGCTTGGTTTGAGCCAACCAAATTGGAGTCGAATCGTGTTCTCTTGTATTTTCATGGCGGCGGTTACAGTGTTTGTTCTTGGGAAACGCATCGTAGTTTGATAAGTAATTTGTGCAAAGCTTCCGGAATGCGCACCTTGGCAGTGAATTACAGACTTGCCCCAGAACATCCTTTTCCAGCTGCGGTTGAAGATGCCGTCATTGCTTATAACTTTTTGTTGAAATCCGAGCAGCCCTCAAACATAGTTGTTGGTGGTGATTCGGCAGGTGGTGGTTTGACGATGGCTTTGCTTTTATCCATAAAACATCAAGAAATTCCATTGCCAGCTAAAGTAATTGCGCTTTCTCCTTGGTTGGATTTAAGTGTGCCTTCTGAAGAGCGAAACGAAAATGTACATGAGGATCCATTGCTCGATGCACATTCTGTGAAAGTGTGGGCGCAACGTTATTTGCAAACTACTAATCCCCAAAACTGCTTGGCTTCTCCCATTTATGGCGATTTAAAGGGTTTGCCTCCTATGCTCATCCATGTTGGTGAACGTGAAATGCTGCTAGACGATACCGTTCGGTTTATTGAAAAAGCGCGCGATGCAGGTGTCGATGCTCACCTTAAAATTTGGCCATCGATGGTGCATGTTTTTCAATTTCTCACTGCGATTGTTCCTGAAGCCAAACAAAGTGTAAATGAATTGGGCATGTTTATCAGACATTAATTTAATTATCCCTTATTTTACGTTTTAATTTATCTGTCTTTTAAACGGATTCCCCGTTTTACAATCATTGCAGAATGAAAATACACATTACTTTTTTTATTTTATTTCTAAATGTTTTTGTTCTTTCTGCTCAACGTGTCGAATTACGTGGGCGATTGCTAGATAAATCAACAAACGAAAGTATAATAGGTGCGAATGTAGCGCTCTATAAAAATGGCGAAACGGCAATTATTAATGCTGTTCAAAGCGATGTTCAAGGGAATTTTATATTGCTTAATATTCCAAATGGGACTTATGAACTGCTAATTTCCTTTGTCGGTTATTCACCATTGAAAATAGCTGTTTCACTTTCAGAAAATAAAAATCTAGGAACGCTTTATCTTGAGATCACAGGGAAGAATCTAAAAGAGTTGGAGGTAGAGGGCACCCAAATCAGAGTTGTTCAAAAAGGCGATACAACCGAAATAAATGCAGATGCGTTTAAAGTAAATCCGGATGCTACAGCCGAAGATTTGGTGAAGAAAATGCCTGGTGTTACTGTCGATAAAGGTGTTGTGAAATCGGGTGGGGAAGAGGTGAAGAAAGTGTTGATTGACGGCAAGGAATTTTTTGGGGATGATGCTTCCATGGCATTGAAAAATTTACCTGCCGAAGTAGTGAGTAAAATTCAAGTATTTGATAAACTCAGTGATCAAGCACAGTTTTCGGGTTTTGATGATGGGAATTCAAGACGTACAATGAATGTAATTACCCGCCGGGGAATGAAGAATGCTCAATTTGGGAAAGTGTATGCAGGTGCAGGAACGGAAGATCGATTTTCTGCTGGGACGAATCTCAATTTCTTTAAAGGGAATCGCCGTATTTCTGTTTTAGGACAAAGCAATAACATCAATCAACAGAATTTCTCGAGCCAAGATTTATTGGGAGTCTCGAGTTCTGCCGGCGGCGGCGGCGGCGGAATGGGTGGCGGCGGAATGGGTCGTATGATGGGAATGGCTCCAAGTGCAAACGATCCTTCCAACTTTATGGTTGGGCAATCGAACGGAATAAACTCAACGCATTCTATTGGGTTGAACTACAACGATTCATTGAGTCCAAAAGTGAAAATGAGCGGCAGTTACTTTTTCAATAACACTCAAAACGAAACAAGTAAAACGCTTCAAAGAGATTTCTTTTTAAGTGATTCTACTTCTCAGATATACGAGGATAGTTCTGCGGGATGGAGTAATAACTTGAACCATCGTTTCAATCTCCGCATGGAAATTAATCTCGATACCAATAATTCCATCATTTATTCACCGCGTTTAAGCTGGCAGTTCAATCAAAATACATCAGATGTTTCAGGTATTACCTCGCGTCAACTTTTCGATACGTTGAGTACTGCCAAAACCAATAATTCAGCGCAGAATTCGGGGTATTCCATGACTCAGAATATTTTATTCCGGCATAAATTCAAGAAGGCGGTCCGTACAATTT
>JBBALS010000213.1:0-4201 GCA_040402915.1 Flavobacteriales bacterium | reverse complement strand
AGAAAGTAGCTTCCCAAACTTTTCGCGATGATTTATAAGATTGGCAATCTGAAAATCGTTTAACATCATGAGCTGCTCGAGTTGATCTACCGTTGCAGAATTTAGATCCATTGGATGCTCTTGAAGAAAAGCGAGATTCTCAAAAACATTGGTATAATCAACGTCATCGGATGTGTTCTCGGCAAGTGTTTCAATTTTCTTTTCCAGAAAATTATCGTTCTTGGGACTCACTTGCGAAAATGCATCCTTGGATTGAATGCAAAATAGAATGAGAACTACGAATAGAATTCTGTTCCACATACCTAACCGCGGAATTGGTATGAAAGAGAAAATTGCGGGGTAAAACCAAGGACTGGATGAAAATTGCCTGACATATCAACCTGAATCCGTTTTAACTTCAATCCAAAACCAAAAGCGGTGCTAAGAGGCTGACTTCCAACACCGGCACGAAGAAATAAAACATCCCCAGCCATATACTCCAAGCCTGCTTTCATGACCGGTTTATTGTATGAATCTTTTTCGGTTTCAAGCGCAATGAATACACGCTTCGAGAATTGATAACGCATGCCCAAACGCATGGAAACTGGTAATCGATCTTGTTCGAGTTCAGTTAATCGTGCTCTATTTGGATTGTAAACATGTGCTGCAATAGTTAAGTCGGGTGATAATTTATACATCGCGCCCGCTTCAAACGTAAAAGCATTGCGACTCCCATAAACATCTGCAAATTGAACGTTTTGATAATTGAATTGCATTCCAATACTCAAGTGATCGCCGAAAGCGCGTCCAAAAGCCAATCCAATTTTACTTTCGCTGTATTGGGAATATCCGAATTTTCGCATACTCAAACCGAAGCACCCTTTTTGATTCTTGAGAGGCAATGCTACAACAGCGCCACTTAAACCAAGTTCGGGTATAAGAAATCGATTTTCATAACTCACTCCGGCCGATGCAACTGTTAGAAAACCTAATCCCGCTTGGTTGTGATGCACAGACCATACATCCGATAAAGTAACAGAAGCATTTGAAAGACCTGCCGATCGAGCTCCAAAAGGAATATTGTCGTTTCCTGCAAAATTTATTTGCACGATTAAACTAAAGATGAAAGCGAGTAATAGTTTTTTCATTCGCATCTAAAATACATGCTTATTTTTCAAACAGCAATGCATTGTGAATAACACGTTAAAATGCAGTAGGCATTCGGTACTTAAACGACAATTCATCGACAGAAGATAGCGATTCAATCACTTGATCTGCCATTTCGGATTTATGCAGAAGTAGTTTTTCGGAAATCGAATCATCAGATATGGAAACAATTTGAGCAGCCAAAATCCCAGCATTTGCAGCTCCATTAAGCGCAACTGTAGCAACAGGAACGCCATTTGGCATTTGCAAGATGGATAAAATGGAATCCCAACCATCAATAGAATTAGAGGATTTAACAGGAACACCAATAACAGGAATGGTAGTAAGAGAAGCAATCATACCCGGCAAATGAGCAGCGCCACCAGCACCCGCAATGATCACTTTCAATCCTCGGTTACGGGCAGTTTGTGCGTATTCAACCATCCGTTCGGGAGTTCGATGCGCTGAAAGAATGGTGATTTCGAAAGGAATACAAAATTTTTCCAATTGAACCGCAGCGGCTAGCATTAAAGCAAGATCACTTTTGCTCCCCATAACAATTCCGACAAGTGCTTTTTCTGAGTTCATAATTATTAACTAATAATGCGTAAATACTTTTTAACGAGTTGTGCATTTCGATGGGCTGTTTCTGAATCGGCAGCTATGATAGTAGCATGTCCCATTTTACGATTTGGTCGCGTTTCCTTTTTCCCGTAAAGATGAAGATAAACACCTGAAATAGCTAAAACATCCTGAATTCCTTCGTATTTAGCAATTCCAGAATAGCCATTTTCGCCTAACAGATTCACCATAACAGCTGGCATTATCGTACGTGTATCGCCCAATGGCCAACCCATAATGGCACGAAAATGTTGTTCGAACTGACTTGTAATATTTCCTTCAATAGTATGATGTCCCGAATTATGAGGCCGTGGCGCTAATTCATTCACAAGTACTTTTCTATCATTGGTAAGAAAAAATTCAATAGCGAGAATTCCACGAATTCCTAATGACTGAATTATTTTATGTGAAATTTGAATAGCTTCTTCCTGAATTTCTTCTGATAATTTTGAGGGAGCAGAAAGTATATCAACAAGATTTAATTCTTCATCAAACTCCATATCAACAAGCGGGAATGCTTTGATTTCACCTTGTCCGTTCGATGCGATTATTACCGAGAACTCGAGCTTAACATCTACTGCTTTTTCAATGATGGATGCGGTATCAAAAGCTAATGAAATATCTTCATCTGACTTTAAAAATTGAACTCCTTTCCCATCATAACCATCCTTTCGACTTTTAATGAACGATGGAAACCAAGAAGAATCAAGCATTTCAACCTCCTTCTTACCTTCAACACATATAAATTCAGATGTAGGAATTTGATTATCGATAAAAAACTGTTTTTGAAGCGCTTTGTCTTGAATAATCTTAATAACAGCAGGTTGAGGAAATACGGCAACGCCTTCACTTTCCAATTGAAATAAGGCATCAACATTCACCTGTTCAATTTCGATGGTAAGTAAATCGACACTTCGTCCAAAATTTAGCACAGTGTCAAAGTCTTTAAAATTCCCTTTTATAAAGGTTTTTGCAAGCGAACTACAGGGTGCATTTGTATCTGGATCGAGCACAGCAATATGCATATCCAGTGAAATTGCTTCTTGAATAAACATGCGACCAAGTTGGCCACCTCCCAATATTCCTAAAACTGTTTTATTTTTATCGAAGATTTGCATTGGTCAAAGATACCATGTGGCATGTATAAATTGCATATTTTGGCTCAGGAATATGAAACAAGTTAGAATAGAAGATAAAACATTTGGAATTTACATTCAAGACCAAGAGATTCAGCAAGCTATACAAACTATAGCCAACGAAATGAATGTACTTTATGCTGATAAAAAACCCATTTTTATTAGTGTATTAAATGGTGCGTTTATGTTTACAGCGGATCTTTTAAAAAAGATTGAAGTGCCATGTGAGTTAAGTTTTATTAAATTGTCTTCCTATTCTGGAACAACTTCCACTGGAACGGTTAAAGAAATTGTAGGTTTACAAGAAGAAATTGCTGGGCGCGATGTTATTGTGATTGAGGATATTATTGATACTGGAATCACGATGCAAAAAATTATCTCTCAACTTGAGTTAAAAAACCCTGCTTCTATTCGAATTGCAACTTTGTTGTTGAAACCCGAGTCTGTGAAAGTTCCAATTAACCCCGATTTTGTATGTTTCTCTATTCCTGATAAATTTGTTGTAGGATATGGTTTGGACTTAAACGGAATTGGACGAAATTTGCCTGATATTTATCAACTTTTATAATTGAACATTATGCTAAACCTCGTGCTATTCGGACCTCCAGGCGCTGGAAAGGGAACACAATCTGCACATCTTGTGAACCATTACAAACTCATTCACTTGTCGACAGGCGATTTGCTTCGTAGCGAGATTACAGAGGGAACAAAATTAGGGTTGGAAGCAAAACACTTGATGGATCAAGGTCTTCTTGTTCCCGATGAAGTTGTGATTGGCATGATTCGTTCAAAATTGGAAAACAACCCAAGTGCAAACGGTTTTATTTTCGATGGATTTCCACGAACAATTCCACAAGCGGAGGCATTAGATTCATTATTGACTGAAGTTGGCACCGAAATCACTTCCATGTTGGCGCTAAAAGTAGATGATGAAGAATTAGTAGCTCGTTTGTTGAATCGTGGCACACATTCAGGCCGCAGTGACGATCAGGATGTATCAATTATTTCGAAACGAATAAATGAATACAATGCTAAAACAGCTCCTGTAGCAGCGCATTACAATACTCAAAACAAGTACAAGGAAATTCATGGTATTGGAACCGTTGAAGATATATTCAATGCATTGTGTGAAGCAATAGACTGAGAGAAATAGAAAAAGTTCCAATTATAAAAAATCCCGAAAGCTCAATTTGCTTTCGGGATTTTTTTGTGTTATAATATTCAAGGATAAAGGGGAAATTAATCAGTTCTTGCTGAGGCTATGCCGAAGCTTAGAAATGATTAATCCCGAGTGGAAGCCCTTTTTGGCTGGAACCTCG
>JBBALS010000212.1:0-4217 GCA_040402915.1 Flavobacteriales bacterium | reverse complement strand
TACCACTCGCCTCTATTAATTTGAGCACTTTGCCATTTCCTTTTCGTCTTTCTTGAGGAATCGCGATAGAAATTTCGTTCCGTAAATATTTTGCAGTTAGTGATTCGCCTTGTGCTAAAGTAGCTCCGGTTCCCTGTGCCACAACCCTTCCGCCATGAACTCCAGCACCGGGACCAATATCAATTACATGGTCGGCGGCCATGATCATGTCTTTATCGTGCTCTACTACCAACACAGAATTTCCAGAATCGCGGAGTTCTTGAAGGGCTTTAATGAGACGAACATTATCGCGTTGATGCAATCCAATACTAGGTTCATCGAGGATGTATAAAACGCCCACCAGCTTCGACCCGATTTGGGTAGCCAAACGAATTCGTTGTGATTCTCCTCCAGATAAACTGCCTGCACTGCGATGAATGGTGAGGTATTCTAGCCCAACATCCATGAGAAATCCAATACGCGTCTTTATTTCTTTGACTACTTCTTGAGCTATAGCAAGCTGACGTTCGGCCATGCGTGATTCTATATCCTTGAACCATGTTTGCAAATTGGCAATATCCATGCGCGCTAGTTCACCAATATTTTTACCATCAATCCGAAACCAAAGCGCTTCTTTTTTAACACGATCGCCTTCACAATCGGGGCAAATAACATCGTTCATGTATTCGAGCGCCCAATTTTTGGTGTTTTCTGAATTGCTTTCTTCGTGCTGTTCTTTAATGAAATTGACGATGCCATTAAACTCCATCGCATAGCCGCTTGTATTGTAATTCGGGTTTTTTATTTTGAGGATTTCGTCGGTTCCATACAAAATCGCATTGATAGCAGATTCATCAATGTCTTCAATTGCATCATTAATGTTAAACCCGTATTTATCAGCAATCGCTTCTATTTGAGCAAAAATCCAATTGTTTTTATATTCTCCCAGTGGAACAATTCCGCCTTGACGAAGGCTTTTCTTTGGGTTGGGAATGATCTTAAGGATATCAACTTCGGTTACTTTTCCCAAACCATGGCAGCGTTGACAAGCTCCATAAGGCGAATTGAACGAAAATAAATTGGGTGCAGGTTCATCGTACGAAATACCCGAAGTCGGGCACATCAGAAAACGACTGAAATGCCTAGCTTGGTCCGATTCGGCATCTAAAACCATCATACTTCCTTTACCATGCTTCATAGCCAACTTTAGCGATTCCGTAATTCGCTGCGCGCTGCTTTCATTTACTTCAATTCGATCAACAACGATTTCAATATCATGCACTTTATAGCGATCGAGTTTCATTCCGAAAGTCATGTCGAGGACTTTTCCATCAACCCGAACCTTTAAGAAACCCATCTTACGAATTTGTTCAAACAGCTCACGATAATGTCCTTTTCTTCCTTTTACAATAGGTGACAAAAGACTAATTCGTTTATCGGAATAATCATTTAAAATAAGCGCAAGAATTTGCTGTTCGGAATACCGAATCATCTTTTCTCCTGTAACATAAGAGAATGCTTCGCCAGCTCGAGCATACAATAAACGAAGGAAATCGTAAATCTCTGTAATGGTACCAACCGTAGATCGAGGATTTTTTCCGGTGGTTTTCTGTTCAATCGAAATTACAGGGCTCAATCCTGTTATCTTATCCACTTCGGGTCTTTCCATATTACCCAAAAATTGTCGGGCGTATGCTGAAAAACTTTCAATATACCTGCGTTGACCTTCCGCATAAATGGTATCAAATGCCAAAGACGACTTCCCACTTCCACTTAAACCTGTTATAACAACTAGTTTATTTCTTGGAATACTCACATCGATATTCTTCAGATTATGTTCGCGGGCACCGTATACTTCAATCGAAGCTTCCCCCACAGAATCTTTCACTTTCATAGAAAAACAAAGGGCAAAATTAATCTTTTTGGTGGGCTAAATGCGGTTTTTAACAAGCAGTTTGAGTAAATACTTGTTTATTTAAATCAACATTTTTTACCCTTTACAATGAATCACTTACCAAAATTGGCGAAGTAAATTCCGACTCAGCTAATCGCATAAGTTCATCGTAATTTTTCACGCTTGAGTGAGGTATTTTGATGCGATACGATTTACTTTCTTTATTGGTAAGTGCATCAGATCTCAACCAAGGATTGAAATATTTGAGGAGTTTGTAATTAATCCCTGCTTTTTCGGCAAACAATGCCATGTCGGTAATGCTACTATCTACTTGAATTGATTGACTCAGAATGGGAGGGTACAAATCTTTTTTACGAATCACAAAGCCATACTCCCTGGGATTTTTAATGATTTCTTTGATTGCTAATACCCGAAAAATATAACGAGCAGTTTCTTCGTTCAGAAGTAAATCGTAGTAATTCGTTGCTTTTTGTTTTGTCATTTGACGTTGAAGGCCATTCAATCCAATATTAAATGAAGCAGCAACGAGCGTCCAATTACCGAGCGATTTATAGCAATCTTTGAAAAGTTTACAAGCCGCTTCTGTCGATTTTTCGACATGATAGCGTTCGTCAATCTCATCGTTTATCGTTAATCCATAAGCTTGCGCAGTTGAGGGAATAAACTGCCAAAACCCTGCTGCTCCTTTACTTGAAACGCCATGCGTAAAGCCGCTTTCAACAATTGCTAGGTATTTGAAATCTTCGGGTATATTATTTTGTTTTAGAATGGAAGTAATGAGCGGTAACCAACGATTGGCTCTTTTAATAAGAAGCAATGTTTGTGATTGCCAATAGGTGTTAACTAAAAATTCGCGATCAATACGCTCCCGCACTTCAAAATCTTGAAGTGGAACTTGTTCACCTGCAAAATTAAGATCGGCAGGAATGTTAACTGCAAAAATTCTATAGTTTTCGGCAAAGTATTTTTTATAGAGTTCGTCGTTGATTTCTTGTTTTGCAGAAAAGGTAAATAGTCGAATTGCACCTATTACTATTAGTAAAAAGGACATGGAAATGAGTGCCTTCCAAGAACGAGATGATAGTTTGTTTACTATTGAGCTGAATTTCACGTTTTGCTTTTAGGTTTACTGATTTTTGTAGTCGAGTATAAAGCCCCTCCTATCAAAATAAATAGAGCACTAAAGACTAACGAATGAAACCACTGCCATGTTTCAATATTGTTTATAATAATTATTCCGAAGAACAATGATGCTAGTGAAATGGCAATCAATAACATTGCAATATGCCGTTCACTTAAACCCATGTAGGAAAGATGATGTGTCGTATGATCACGTCCTCCAACAAAAGGACTTTGCCCTTTGATTAATCGGTTAATTGACACAGCAGTTGTATCGCTAATGGGAACTATAAAAATTAATGCAACCAATAAAAGTTGTTTTTCAGGAATAGCATGCCCAAAGTAATCAGGAGCATTCCATAAATATTCGATAGCCAACCCACCCAAAAATGCTCCTAGGAATTGACTGCCGCTGTCGCCCATATACATGCGTGATGGATTCCAATTGAAGTATAGGAATCCTGATAATCCAGCAATTACTCCAAGAAGCAGGACTAAATTAAGATTTGAGAATTCCCCTCGAAAAACTAAAGTCATGGCCAATGAAATGCAAATTACAGTTGAAACACTTGCCGTAATTGCATCCATATTATCAAGCATGTTTATGGAATTCATCATCCCAACAATCCATAGAAAGGTAAGAGCAATATTCAACCATTCCCACTGAAACGTATGGATTCCATTTCCACTAATTATAAATAGTATGGCACAAATAAATTGAACCGCAAATTTTAAAAACGGTTTTGTATTGTAAGCATCGTCAGCTAGTCCCATCATAAACCCCAATGAGCATGCAGTAACTAAAACAATAAATTTAGAATTCAGCAGAATTTGTCCATTTCCAAAGAATATGGAGTAAAACACAATGGAACTTAAGAAAAGTATGAAAAAAGAAACTCCTCCAAATGCGGGTTTGGTTGTTGCGGCCCAACGCACTTGATCTATTTCATTTTTTGCTCCTAAATTTTTCGAAAATTTTATCAGAATTCCATTTATTGCAATGGATAAAATGAGCATTCCAGCTATAAAAATCAAATAAATTACAGGAAGAGAAAAGTTATCCAAATTCATCGCGTTTATGTTTTGGATTAATAATTAAATGGAGAGTCAAAATCAAGAAAGCGACTATTTACCATGTCTTTCTCAGAAAGTATTGGATCGTTAATTCCCCAATCAATATTCAATGTAGTATCGTTCCATAAGA
>JBBALS010000211.1:1238-4221 GCA_040402915.1 Flavobacteriales bacterium | reverse complement strand
TTTATATTCTAGTTTCAGGCAATGGGCATTTTTATTTTATTGAACACCCGCGCTTGTTGCTTCCCACGTTTTTCTTTTTTCCTACCTACGCCAATCATATCGGCCCTTCTTATGGAATGCCAGCATTGGCCGTGTGCTGGTCCTTGAACTATGAAGTGTATTTTTATGTATTGATTGGCTTATCGATGTTATTCGGCAAACAAAGATGGTTGGTATTAACGGGCTTTTTGTTGATGTCAACATTGCTGATTCCACTGTTGAGCAATGGCTTCGTTATGATGAACCTTTCCGGATGGTATGGCTATGCAGCTTCGTATCTGAGTTTGATGACGAATCCAGTATTACTATTTTTTCTCACCGGGATTGGTATTTCCTTCATTTACAATAGCAAGATAGAACCACCATCTTTGTTTTGGGCCAATGCGCATGTTGGTTTAGCGGTCTTGATTTTTGTGTTGTCTTATTTTCAAGTGATTCAACTCTTACCTGGTTGGTACAATCATTTACTCAGTTGTGGATTTCTTTTGTTTACTCTTCTGCAACGCAATAAATTAAAGCCATACGCAGTCCCTCGGTTTTTGATGTTTATTGGAAATAGTTCTTTTTCGCTCTATCTAGTTCACCCAATTGTGTTGAATGTATTTCCAAAACTATTAAGGGCCTCCGGACTTGGAATAGCATTTAACGGATGGATAGTTTTTGCTGTGCTGCTCGTCATCATATTCTTTGTGTCCGGAATTTCCTTCCGTTATATTGAAAAACGATTCGGTGATTTCCTTAGCAAGTGGCTTCTTGGGAATGATCTGGTGAAAAACAAATCGAACAATCAATAAAAAGCAATTGCAAACTGCTTCGCTTATCTTTGCTTCATGATACTATACAATGTAACGGTAAACATCGATCCAGAAGTGCATGAGGATTGGCTCAACTGGATGAAAAACACACATATTCCAGATGTGTTGAATACCGGATTGTTTATTGAGAACAAATTATTCCGCGTTTTGAATACTGAAGAGGGCGAAGGATTTACGTATTCCATTCAATATTTTATGGAAACATTAGAACACTACGATGATTACAAATTGCGTTTTGCTCCTGCTTTGCAAGCCGAATATACTAAACGCTATCAAAATCGTTTTGTGGCATTCCGAACTTTATTAGAAACCGTTTAATGGCTTTATTCCAAAAACAAGTAACTGCCAAGAAAGCACTTGGGCAACATTTTCTCAAAGACCTTTCTATTGCTGCTCAAATTGCCGATAGTCTTCCGCCTACAGAAGTTCCCCGCAAAGTCTTGGAAGTGGGTCCAGGAATGGGTGTTCTAACCAACTTTCTTCTCAAGAAAAACCACGATTTGCGCGTGGTTGAAATCGACAGGGAATCGGTAGCTTATTTGAAAGCCAACTTTAAAGAGCTGGAAGGCCGCATCATCGAAGGCGATTTTTTACGCCTAAACCTGCCAGATTATTTGGATGACCAAGGCGGTGTCATTGGAAATTTTCCTTACAACATTTCTTCGCAAATCCTTTTTCATTGCCTCGATCACAAAGAAGTGGTTGAATCGGTGGTGGGCATGTTTCAAAAAGAAGTAGCCGAACGATTAGCCGCAAAACACGGAAATAAAACTTACGGAATCATCAGCGTTTTGCTTCAAACGTATTACGACATCGAATATCTTTTCACCGTTCACGAACATGTGTTTTCTCCGCCACCCAAAGTAAAATCGGCGGTGATTCGGATGACACGTAAAACCAATGTAGAACTTCCCGTTCCTTATGCTGTGCTTCGAAATGTGGTGAAAACAGGATTTAATCAACGTCGGAAAACATTGCGAAACGCCCTCAAGCCAATCATTGCTGGACGAGAATTTCAGCATCCATTTCTTGATCTTCGTGCCGAACAACTCAGCATTCAGGACTTTGCCGACCTTTCGGTTTGCCTTCAAAATCTATGATTAACCAAAAAAACATCCGACTCATTATTGCTATGATGGTTCTTGCCTTATCGGGCTTGATTGCCATTCAGATATATTGGATAAACAATGCCATTGACTTAGAGCGTCAGCGTTTTGAGACAACTGTAAATCAGGCCTTACAAAATGTGGTGGAGATGGTTGAAAGGCAAGAAGTTGCCAATAAAGTGCGCACACGATTTGATGCCTCCAAACAAGGGAAAATGTTCTTTTTGGGAATTGATTCCTTGATACGAAAAAGCATCGACCGGAAAGACACCACCACATCGGGTTTGGTGTTTTGGAACGAGGTGAGTCCGGGTGAATTACAAACGGAATTCCGTCAACTCAATCAAGATGGAAGCATCGAATTTGTTGGGGAAACACGCAGCGATTCAGGCGGACAAGTAGAGTACAAGAAAATCAGGAAGGCCAGACAAACCAACGGCTCTCCATCCTTCGGGGAAATAAGCTCCGATCTAAACCCACGCGAACGGACGAAAGACCCTCGATTAGACCGATTGATGAAGAAAAGCGGATTGGTGACGGATATTTTTCGGGAACTTTTCAATTTGAATGTGAACAACGGCGTTGAAGACCGAGTTGATCCTCGACTAATCGATTCCTTGTTGCGTGCAGAATTGAAAACGCAGGGCTTAAATACGCCTTTCGAGTTTGGTCTTTATGACTTCATTAATAATAAAATGTTCGTCGATCATCCCACCGATTATACCGAACAGCTTATGAAGACCCATTTCCGGGTTCGATTATTTCCGCACGATATCTTTTATCATCCCGATTACCTCATGGTGTTTTTCCCAGAACAAAACCGCTATGTTTTTAATAACCTCTGGGTGATGTTTGCCTCTTCAGGATTCTTCATTCTCATTATCATTGGAGCATTCTTTTTCACCATCAATACCATCATTCGTCAAAAGAAACTTTCCGACATCAAAAACGATTTCATCAATAATATGACGCATGAGTTGAAAACACCCATTTCGACCATCTCATTGGCCTGCGAAGCATTGA
>JBBALS010000211.1:0-1138 GCA_040402915.1 Flavobacteriales bacterium | reverse complement strand
CATCCTGATATCGTTAACCGATAATGGAATTGGAATAACCCGCGAAGAACAAAAGCGTATTTTTGAAAAATTGTACCGCGTTCCAACGGGCAATATTCACAATGTAAAGGGCTTTGGTTTGGGATTAAGTTATGTCAACGCAATAGTTTCCAAGCACCATGGCAGCATTCGAGTTGAAAGCGATTTAGGCATTGGAAGTACGTTTACATTGGTTTTGCCATTGGCTCAAAATGTCAATTAAAAATCAATGATCGAAAATTGTCAATCGTTTAGAATCGAGTAAATTCAACACATCAAATCTTCGTCAATAAACGTTTTTAAATTTATACCATGAAAATTCTGTTAGCCGAAGACGATCCGAATTTAGGATCTTTGATACGCGAATACTTAGAAGTAAAAGGATACCACACAGTACTTTGCCCGAATGGGGAAGAGGCGCTCAAAATGTTTTTGAATGAGAAATGGAACATCTGCATTTTTGATGTGATGATGCCCCACATGGACGGTTTTACCCTTGCACGTGAGATTCGGAAACATAATAAGGAAGTTCCGATTGTTTTTCTTACCGCCAAGTCGATGAAAGACGATGCGATTGAGGGATTTAAAGTAGGAGCCGACGATTACATCACCAAGCCCTTTAGTATGGAAGAACTGATTCTTCGTATCAAGGCCATTTTAAAACGAACCGAACGTTCGGTTGATGAAACACCTGTTCAGGAATACAAACTCGGCAAATACACTTTCAACACCACGCATCAACAGCTTATTTTAGGCGATATCGTTCAAAAGTTAACCTCGCGAGAAGCCGACTTGCTCAAATTGCTTTGTGTAAACATTAATGATACGCTTGAACGGAATTTTGCATTACGCACCATTTGGTCGGACGATAATTATTTCAATGCTCGAAGTATGGATGTATACATTGCTCGACTTCGTAAGTATTTATCGGGCGACTCAAGTTTGGAGATTATCAATGTGCATGGAAAAGGATTTAAGCTGGTCGACGAACATTCGGCCTCCTAAATTTATTCATCCATTTTAATTGTTTGAAAATTTCGGTAGTTTTTCAAGAACGGTACTAGCCAAATGGCTACAAATATTGCGCACACTGCAAAGGCGTATACAATTTGACCATCAG
>JBBALS010000210.1:3849-4242 GCA_040402915.1 Flavobacteriales bacterium | reverse complement strand
CGGAGCGGGTTACGATAGCTATCGGAACGAACCCTCACCAAAATTTCGGAATGATAAAAAAATCGTAAAAAAGAGAGAGGGCCTAAGCCTTGAGAACCCAGGGATTAATCCCTGGGATAGTACCCGGAGCGGGAATCGAACCCGCACGATCGCAATGATCACAGGATTTTAAGTCCTGCGTGTCTACCAATTCCACCATCCGGGCAACACGGCTGCAAAACTACATTTTATTTGGAAATAGAAAGAAGGAAATTGAAAGCTTTTGTTTATTTTATTTCAAGTTTCTGAAAATCAATGCACAGAATTCTTAAATGAGTTTTATTTGTTCGGGTTGTTTTGCTTTTTTTCAAGCCGTTTTTTCTTCTTCTCAGGATCTTCATGGAAGAAATATTT
>JBBALS010000210.1:0-3839 GCA_040402915.1 Flavobacteriales bacterium | reverse complement strand
AAAATCCAAAGCCAAATAAGCACCATTCAAATTACCATACGCTGCATTTTGTAAAATTCCTTGATTGAGATAGTTGAATTTGAATTGATAAATTTCTGAAAAGGGTCTATTTAATGAAGCTCCAATGTAAAAGTATCCACTTTCGTATGTCCGAAATTCAAACCCAATGTTGGCCAGTAAACTCGGATTGAAAAGCATCGATCGAGAGCCATATGTTGAAAAAGTGGAATCGCGTTTAAAAACATCCGATGGAAACATATTTAAACATGCACCCGCACCCGCGTTCATGTAAATTATATTGGATAAACGAATGAAAATTAATTGTGAAAAGGGAATTTCATACCCAACAATACGGAGTTTGTTGCTTGCTGATGCTGTTCCATAGGAAGCGGAAATACTCGTATTTCGAACCACGTAATTAAGTCCGAATTCGATGGATAAACTGGGTGTATATCCTTTGCGGATAATCATTCCAGCTACATAGCCAGTGCCCGGTTTGATTGAATAATTGAAGCTGCTATTGCTGATATTTTGAGGTCCTGTTCCAATAAATGATGATGTGAAAGTAGGTTTGATTTGAAAGCCAACAGTGGTAATGTCTTTTTGTGCCCAAACCATTGAACTCAAAAGCATGCCTAGAAAAATGAAAAATTGCCGAGTCATCATAGGTTTTTCAGATAAGGCATAATCGATTTCATTATCATCTCAGTTGCTCCAGTTCGGTCTTTTACAAATTGCGAACACAAATTCTTTTTTTCTTCATTGACATCAGGTTCTCCAAATTCACTAAAGGCAGTTTGAAATTCTCTATGATTTGAAATTGACTGCGCACCTTGGCATCCAATCAAATCGGCGGCCTCCAAAAACTTCGCATGTTTTGGGCCGAAAATTACGGGCAATCCACAAGCCGCTGGTTCCAAAATATTATGAAGTCCTTTGCCAAACGCACCACCCACGAATGCCATATTTCCTAATGCATAAACAGAGAGCAACATGCCAACATTATCGATAATCAACACACGCGATTGTTTGGGTTCTTTCATTAAATCGGAATACCGAATGGACGTTGTTCCGCAGCTTGATTCAATAGCACGAATTCGGTGCTCACTTATTTCGTGCGGCGCAACAATCAATGCCCAATATTCAGAATGCCATGGAAAAATTACGGAATCGTCCTCGGGCCAAGTACTTCCTGCAATAAGAACTTTCCGACCTTGAATCCAATTTTCGATAAGTGGCAATGATTGAGGATTTTGAGCATTGGAATAAACACGGTCGTAACGCGAATCGCCACTTACAATAAATCGAGAGTAGCCAATGGATTTTAAAAGCTTCGCCGAATCTTTGTCTTGCACATGAATTTCTGTGAAACAATCGAGGTGTTTGCGAAACCATGCTCCATAAAACTGAAAGAAAATCTGGTCGGACCGAAATCTTGCTGAGATCAGAAAAGTCGGAATATTCATCTTCTTTAAAGCATCCAGATAACCAAACCAGAATTCATATTTGATAAAAATCGCCAGTTTAGGTTGGAAGGTTTGAAGGAACATCTCCACATTCGATTCTGTATCTAAAGGCAAATACAAAACAAGATCAGCTCCCAGATAGGTCTTCCTAACGTCGAATCCTGAAGGAGAAAAAAACGTTAGTAAAATTTTATAGTTAGGTGCTTTTCTTCTAAGTTCCTCCATGACAGGCCGACCTTGTTCAAACTCACCTAAAGATGCACAATGAAACCAAACCCAATCATCGTTTCTATATTCAACAGAATCAAAAATGTGAAGTTGATCCACACGTCCTTTAATCCAGTTTCGAGCTTTTGTAGATTTGAATGCGGCAATCTTAATCGCAATCCCATAAAGGGAAACACCCGTTTTATAGATCCACTTCATCCCCAACTAAAAATAAAAGAAATCATGTGCCTGCGCCTTATAAATAGGTAAAACCCAACCAAAACGAAGTCCTAATGCTCCGTCATTTCGTTTGGTGTCATCATGTGTTCCAGTATCGTAATTAAACGATCGACGATTAAACGTTTGAGCGTATGTGTATTCGAGCTGGACGAAGAAGTTGATAGTACGTTTGTTTCCCAAAAACAAATATCCAACAGCCGGATTTATCGAAAGTCCATTGCTTAATCGATCATACCCTTTCACATATTGTTTTGTTAGTGGCGGCACATCAGCATTGCGTTCGGTATCGATGCGGATTTTATGTTGAAGAAATCCAGCTCCCAATGTGGTGTAAATTCCGCTATTTTTATTCTTGCCTCCAATCGGGAATACCTTACCAATGTATACATCAAACTGGATTCCACGCATAAAATATTTTACTTCATACAAAGTTCCATCGGCCCCAATAACAAAGTCCTCGTTCACTGTGATATTTGATAGCATGTCTTTTTGCTTCACATCATCACCAAATAAAAAATTGCCTTTCACACCCCATAAGAGTCCCGATTTTTGTTTTCGAAGATAACTTCCTCCAACCGAGCCAAAAGCACCGAAACGTTTGGCTAAATCGCCTGTAGGTATTTGCCATCCAAAGCTCGCGTTGAATGCAGAGAAAGCCAAAATTGAATCGCGCACATTGACCTGAGAAATGGAATTTGTACAGAAAAAAGAAACAAGCAATATGGAAAAAGAAATACGCTTCATAACCGGCCAAATATACCTAGAATCTCAACGATTTTAAACAGACTTTAATGCTCATGTAAAATATGTATATTCGCACAAATTTTTAAGCTTGGAAAAGATACAGATGGTAGACCTGAAATCTCAGTATCGGCGCATCAAAGCCGATGTTGATCAGGCAATTCAAGAAGTAATAGATTCGACCACTTTTATTAATGGTCCTGCGGTTCAGAATTTTCAAAAAGAACTCGAAACCTATTTAAATGTTAAACATGTTATTCCATGTGCAAATGGAACGGATGCGCTTCAGGTAGCTATGATGGCATTGGGTTTCAAGCCCGGTGATGAAGTCATTACTGCAAGTTTTACATACGTTGCAACTGCCGAGGTAATTGCCTTATTGGGTTTAATTCCCGTTTTGGTTGATGTAGATCCAGAAACATTTAATATCGATCCGGATGCTTTAGAGCGTGCAATCACCGATAAAACGGTTGCCATAGTTCCAGTCCATTTGTTTGGTCAATGTGCCGATATGGATCGCATCATGGAAATTGCCAATAAGAATAATATTTTTGTGATTGAAGATACTGCCCAAGCCATTGGAGCAGAATATACTTCCAAAGATGGGTCTGTGAAAAAAGCAGGAACCATTGGAACCATTGGAGCAACTTCCTTTTTTCCATCGAAGAATTTAGGATGTTACGGCGATGGTGGCGCTTTATTTACGAATGATGATGTACTTGCTGCTCGCATTCGCATGATTGCAAATCACGGACAAAGTGTTCGGTATTATCACGATGAAGTAGGCGTTAATTCACGATTGGATTCTATCCAAGCAGCAATTTTGCGCGTTAAACTTCGTGAATTGGATAATTATGCAGCAGCTCGTCGCTCGTTGGCTGATGCCTATGATGCCGCTTTTGCTCCTACCGGAAAATTCATTACGCCTGTTCGTGCGTCAAATTCAACGCATGTCTTCCATCAGTATACTTTGCAGGTGAATGGAGTAGATCGTGATAAAATGAGAGAGTTTTTAGAAAGCAAGGGTGTTCCGGCCATGATTTATTATCCGGTTCCATTGCATCTGCAAAAGGCATATCTCGATCCTCGTTACAAATCAGGCGATTTCCCTATTACTGAAAAGCTTTCTGCTACGGTTCTTTCATTGCCTATGCATACTGAAATGCAGGATGATCAGCTCGAATT
>JBBALS010000209.1:2347-4247 GCA_040402915.1 Flavobacteriales bacterium | reverse complement strand
AAAATATGGAAATAAGTAGACCAAAGAGTCCTAAAATTTCAAAATTTCAAAGAAGGCCCCTAAAATACCGGGCAAAAAAAAAAGTCTCTGAATATCAGAGACTTAAATTATTTTGGCGGTATGGACAGTGGGAATGAAACAAATCGAATGGTATTGAAAATACATCAAACCAGGTCGTTCTGCTTCGGTTTTAGCACCACACTTCCAAATCTATTTACTCTATTTTACCAAGAAAGAAATAGAAATTGAAATTTACCAAACTTTCACCCGATATGATTTCATCTGAAATGGATTGAAATCGGTTTTCAATTGGCCATTTATTGGTTTTATTCTTATCTCATCCGTCTCAATATGGGTGGTTTGCGAAGCAGATTGAATCGGTTTTGAGAGTTTGACCATAGAGTTAAGTGGCTTGGCATCCATGTTCCAAAATCGCGTAATCAAGCCACTCGAAATACCCTCTTCTGCTGGTTTAACACTCCATAGTAATACGTTCGGGTTATTAATTGAAAGGAATGAAAAGGTATTTTGTGTTCCGCCATTTTCTCCATCAATCCAAACAGCACTCAATGGATTTTGATGTTCCAACGAAAACTTCATGGCTGAAATTGCATCAAATGCTTTGTGTGTTGTTAGAGCAAAATTATAGAAGAAGGACTGTTGTCCATTTTGATCAAAAATTCCTAAAAAACTCTTATCCTCTCTTTTTCTATCTACCTGCCCACCAGCTAAAGCGTGTAATTCGGAGGAATTCTCCCATAAAGAATCCACTTTACTTTCACCCAATTTAAAAAAGCTACAGTCTTGATTGGATAAAGTGATTCCAAAATCATTTTCGCTCATGTCCGCAAAATGATTGAACGTTTGCCAGTCAAGTCGGGCTTGCATGGATGAATAATGTCCACCCCTTTTCTCTGATTTAGCCGTTAAAATTGCGCCGACCTCCTCATGACGAGTCGTTTGATTTTTAAGATTAAAGGCAAAATCCCAAGTTTTCACATCCTTGAAATTGGCTTGAATATGATCCTCAATTAAAATTCTTGGACTATTTGCAAATAAGGTAAGTCGTACGGTATGTAAGATTGGATCATTGGAAACGGCTTTTAACGTTATGGAAACTGGCCCCACATTTTCAACGGTTAAGCTGCCTTCCTGCAGATTTTTAACACCTAAATTATTTAGGGATTTCCCTGCTAATACCAAAGATTTATTATTTGACTTACGGTCAATGATTTCAGTAATTGCGCCAGATGGCGATAACTTTATGTGGTAGAATTGATTTGAAATCTCATCTCTTGAAACAGAAAGGCCATGATTAAGCATCTTAGATGCACCCTTTTGTATTTCAAAAACTTTGTAACCCACCGAAGGTAAATTTGTCGCCCAAATTCTCAAATATTTTTTATCGCCTTTCGTGATCAATTGCTTTTCTACCTCTTGGCCCGTTGAAACATCCATCACTTTTACTGGAAAATCACCATCATAGGCTATATCAGCTACATCATTTCGAGTCCAACTTAATGGATTAAACACATAAAACCGCGGATATTTGGCTTTTGTAAGTTGAGAACCTAGTTCGCTAGAAGCAACCAAAAATAGCGTGTCAACATAATTCGTCAGGTTATTTTGCAATTTCTCCTGCCAAGTTGCCCGTATATTTCTACTAACCGGTCCATCTGCGGTCCAATTATGTTCCCAATAAAAACCTAAAGACTCCCAAGCTTTTTCTTTTGATTCAATCAAATTCAAGCCAAAAGATTTATTTTTCAGTGAAACGATGGAGGCAAGGGCTTCAGCAGATCGTAATTTTTCCAAAGAGCGCCTAACTTTTGCCGTCGTCTCATTCATGGAAGCACAATATATATCCCATTCATTTCCATAGCTAAGCGATTCAGACGAT
>JBBALS010000209.1:0-2337 GCA_040402915.1 Flavobacteriales bacterium | reverse complement strand
TGCCTTTGGATACGTCTTTTTTACGTCTTCAAAAAAATCTACTTCGTTGGAAACTCGTACTTTTCTAGTATCCGTAGTCTTATTTTTAGCGGCATTAATAAATGGATTTGACACAAAAGTAGAAAGGTCATCCCAACCATATCCAAAGGCCCCAGCAATGTTAAACGGATACATTTTTGTGTTCGCATATGCATCTAACTTATCAATTACTTTTTCTAGTTCTTCGGTTTGACTTACGGTTCGTTTCGTAGGAAATAGACGACATTCCGCATATCCCCCAAATGCTGTATTCCTTTTTTCGTTATAATCATACCATTTTGTAAGCACCGAAGATCCATCTAAACCCTTGTATTGATACAATTGATTTCGTCGATTTTCTCGGTATTCATAGGTCATTTGACTGCCATAACCTCCTACTCCTTTATAACTATATTTCACTCCTGAGCCCGCCCACAATGAGGCCAAACCCAACGGAATCGTGTTATTTTCCATCGACTGAGCTAACGTGAATCGGAGATTATGCTTCCTTTCTAAGCTTCCAGCATAATACATGCCTCTTATAACGGCTTCAGCTGGCTGAGCACCATAGGTACTCACCAAACTATTCAATGGGCTACTAATATGGCCTGATTTAATGGCCGCAATTAATCGATTAAATTGCGCGGGGGAACGATATTTTTGATAGGCTTTCAACCAAGCACTTCCATCGCAATTGAATCGTGCTTGAAAATCGAGTTCGTTGTTTTTTGTGGAATCGATTTGACGCAAATAATAATCTAACATCTGGACAAAAGCAGAGTCGTATTTTGCCTCATCAGCAGTCCACATATAATCGGTATGATCATCGTTCGCGATGTAAAGACGTTTTTGTGTTTGCGCGAAAGAGGCCAAACAACAAAGCAGTAATATCAATAGGATGTAATTTTTCATTTAATATATTTGATGATTAACTATTTATCAGTGCGTCAAACAGTACTTCAATGGGGTGCTTACTTTCTCTCTTCGTTCCGTCTTTAATTTGGTGCCTACAGCTTGTTCCTGAGGCAACTATTAATTCAGCTTCGTCTATTTTTCGAACTGATGGGAATAATGACAACTCGCCTATGTTCATCGAAATATCATAATGTTCTTTTTCGTACCCAAATGATCCCGCCATGCCACAACATCCTGAGTTTATTAGGTAAACTGAATAGTTTTCTGGGAATGAAAGCGCTTTTTTAGTTGGCGTTAGAGACCCTAATGATTTTTGATGGCAATGACCATGCAAGCGAATGACTTGTTTTTGCTTAGAAAAAATCTCTTTTGAGATCTTTTTCTTATCCATTTCTCTGCAAAACCATTCTTCGAATAGAAAACAATTCCCGGCTAGTTCATGTGCTGATTTAGATAATTCTGGAGGAACTAAATCTAAATACTCATCTCTAAATGTGAGAATTGCTGAAGGTTCAATTCCAATTAGAGGTGCATTTTCATTAATTATTTGAGCAAAAGTACTGACATTTTTTGCGGCTATTTTCTGAGCCTCCCTAATTAATCCTTTAGATAGATACGTTCTTCCACTGATTGAATTCTCAACGATTTCAACCGTGTAACCTAATTTTTGAATTAACATCACCATTTTTTTCCCAATTTCAGCATCCGTATAATTGGTGAATTCATCACAAAACACATATACTTTTTTAGACGTAAGGTTTTGGGTGAAGTCTCTTTTATACCATTGGAACAAAGTTTGCTGGGCAAGTTTAGGCATAGTTCTATCAGCATGAAATCCAACCAGCTGATTCACCTTTTTTCTTAGAAAAGGTGTTTCTACAAAAAGGTTATGAACGCCGGGCACGAAGGAAGCAACCTTCATCAATTTTGGAAAATCCCCCACAAGCTTAGATCGAAATGGAATACCATGTTTGTCATAATAGCTTTGGGTAAATTCACCTTTCATTTTAGCCATGTCCACGCTCGATGGACACTCAGATTTACACGCTTTACAAGAAAGACATAGGTCAAGTATTTCTTTCACTTCTTGGTCTGAAACTTGCAATGTCGCCTCATTCGTAAGGTATTGGCGTAATATATTAGCACGAGCGCGGGTCGTATCTCGCTCATTCCGTGTAGCCATAAAACTGGGGCACATCGTACCACCTGTGACTTCCGTTTTTCGGCAATCGCCAGAACCGCTGCATTTTTCAGCTAAACGTAAATAGCCCCCTTGCTTGCTAAAATCATAAATTGTAGATGGAATTGGATCTGGCTTCTCAAGAGAATACCTCAAGAACTTATCCATAGCAGGGGTATCTGTGATTTTTCCCATGTTGAAGACGCCATTGGGGTCAAAAATAA
>JBBALS010000208.1:0-4278 GCA_040402915.1 Flavobacteriales bacterium | reverse complement strand
TTATCGAGAATAATCTGATCCAATTTTGGGAAGTTACTATTCAACAAGAAACTTATCCAAAGATTTGTATCGATTATTATCCTATTTTTTCTTGCTGGCATATCTTTTTGATCTCACACTTTCAACTTCTTTCGTGATCTCATCTAGATTTGGTGGATTTGCTGAAGCCTTATTTCTTAACTTCTTAATTACATTTTGCAGACTAGCGTCTGTTTGCTTAAATGAAATCAAATCCAAATCAGCTAAATCCTGCAATAGTTTAATTGCTTTGGGATTCAATATATCAATCTGATACGTCTTCATAATGCAAATATAAAGTTTTTCACTTGCTTAAATAATGTCTAATTGAATACCAATTTCAAAATTAAATTCTATCTCGAAATTTTGATAAAATGCTGTTTGATACATTGCCGCATTCCTCTTACTTTAGCGCAAGAATTCCACTCGAATGAAAATTTCCTACAACTGGCTCCAACGCTACATTTCTCCTATTCCAACTATCGAAGAAACTTCCCAAAGGCTTACCGCTTCGGGTCTTGAAGTAGAGGGCATCGAGCTTTTCGAAAGTCATAAAGGCGGTCTCAAAGGACTTGTTGTTGGCGAAGTAATTACCTGCATTCAACATCCCAATGCCGATCGTTTGCGATTAACAACGGTGAATATTGGAACCGATGATCTTCTTTCAATTGTATGCGGTGCGCCTAATGTTGCTGCCGGACAAAAAGTGATTGTTGCCACTATTGGAACAACTTTGTATCCTTCGAGTGGCGAATCATTCATTATCAAGGAAAGTAAAATCCGTGGTGAACTTTCACAAGGAATGCTTTGTGCAGAAGATGAAATTGGCTTGGGCGAAAGTCATGCGGGAATCATTGTTTTAGCAGCTGAAACAAACGTTGGAACTCCCGTTTCCGAATTATTTAACGTGGTTAGTGATCAGGTTCTAGAAATCGGATTAACACCCAATCGCTCCGATGCTATGTCGCATTTTGGAGTTGCGCGTGACCTTGCCGCTACGTTATATACTCAAGAATCTCATTCATTAAACTTCCCAGAAAGTGCGATTCATTTGAATGTTGGGAAAAGTCCCATTGAAGTTCATGTTGAAAATACCGACGCAGTTACTCGTTATTCGGGTGTTTGCATCAAAGGCATCGAAGTAAAACCCAGTCCAGAATGGCTTCAAAATTCATTGAAATCCATTGGACTTAAGTCGATAAACAACATTGTAGATGCAACCAATTTCGTAATGCATGAATTGGGGCAACCACTGCATGCTTTCGATAAAGACAAAATTGCGGGTAATAAAATCATTTTAAAAACCTGCAAGGAAGGAACGACATTCCAAACCCTTGATGGACAGGAGCGGAAATTGGGCGCAAATGATTTGATGATTTGCGATACTGAAAAACCGCTTTGCATTGCTGGAGTTTTTGGCGGATTGCATTCGGGTGTCACCGAAAAAACAACATCGATATTTCTTGAATCTGCTTCATTTAATGCTGTTTGGGTTCGAAAAACATCACGTGCTTTGGGAATAAAAACTGATTCTTCGTTCCGTTTCGAACGTGGCGCCGATCCTGAAATGCCGGTGGTGGCGTTAGAACGCGTTGCTGCTTTAATCATTGAAATTGCCGGTGGTGAAATTGAAGGTGATTTGATTGATATGTATCCAAATCCGGTTGAGTGGGCTGCAGTTGAATTGAAATGGGAAAGTCTGGACCGCTTGGTGGGCGAGGTAATTCCGAGAGAAGATGTCATTTCCATTTTAGAAAAGTTGGGAATTCGCATTGAAACTGAGAATAGTAAAGGACTGAAATTGAGCATTCCGCCTTTCAAGGTGGATGTAAAAACGCCTGCCGATGTTACGGAGGAAATATTACGGATTTATGGATATAATACCATAGCCATTCCAAATCAGGTGAGAGCATCCGTTTCCATTGCAGAAAAACCAGATGCTTGGAAAGTAAAAAATCACTTGAGCGATCATTTGTGTAGTATTGGATTTACTGAGATTCTTAACAACTCATTAACAGCGAGCAATACAAGTAAATTCGTTTCGGATTCCTTGGGGGAAGCTGTTGAAATTCTAAACCCCTTGAGTTCGGAACTTAGTATCATGCGGCAGAGTTTGCTTTTTGGTGTATGTGAAACAATTGCCTGGAACCGAAATCGTCAGCAAGCCGATTTAGCGCTATTCGAATGGGGAAAAACCTATTTCAAAACTGAAAAGGGGTATCAAGAAAATCAACAATTGATGCTGGCTGTTTCGGGCAAAGCCAATGCAGAAAGCTGGCACGAGAAACAAAAACCCTCCGGTTATTTCCAATTGAAAGGCAGTTTAGAAAGCATTTTTAGGATGCTGGGGATTGATCCTTTGAGCATCGAAATTTCGCCCTTTGAAGATCCTGCATTTGAACAAGCTTTTCAATTCAATTTAAAGAAATCTACCTTGGCAATTGTTGGCTGCGTTAACAAAGAATTGCGAAAGTCCTTTGGAATTGACGATGAAGTGTGGGTGGCCGATTGTTCTTGGAATTCGATGTTCGAAACCTATAGCAAATTCAAACTTCATTATTCGGAAGTCCCTAAATTCCCAAGCGTTCGAAGAGATTTATCCATGCTCATTGATTCTCAAACGGGATTCGATAAAATCGTTTCTATTGCTCGCGGAACCGAACGTAAATTGCTACGTGATATCGATTTGTTTGATGTGTATCAAGGGGAGAAATTGCCTCTAGGAAAAAAATCCTATGCGGTATCGTTCACCTTTCTTGATGAAGAACAGACCTTGACCGACAAGCAAATCGATAAAACCATGGAACGCCTGATAAAAGCGTATCAAGAGCAATTGGGGGCTGAACTTCGAGGATAATTAATCTTTAAGTATTCGAAAGGTCTTTTGATTTTGACCATCGGAACAAACAACTTGATACATTCCGGTTGCTAAATCTTCGATATCCAAAATTGTTGGCGATTGACAACGATTCATTTGCTTGACCAACTTCCCTGAAGAAGAAAAAACCTTCAAATCAAATTTCGTGGAATTGTCGGATGTGATTGTCAATTGGGTGTTTGCTGGATTTGGGAATACTCGAAGGTTTTGAAAAGATGCTTCAATAATTGAATTGGGTTGTAGTTGAATAACAAGTGCACTTGTATCGGCGCTGCATAATCCAGAAGCGATTAATTGAACTACATACGAGTTGTTGCTTCCATCATATATATGTATCGGATTTTCTTCATTACTCAATTGACCATCACCAAAATCCCAAGAATATTGATTCGCGTTTTGCGATATTGATGTGAAACTAATTGAGTTACCTTGAGAATTGTATGTAAATGATGACTGAGCATCCCAGCGATTTATATTCCAAGTACTCAAACTATCGAATACAGTATTGGATGCAATTTGCTGAAGAAATGTTGCTTGAGATGCTGGTATTCCGGCAGTGTAGGAAAGTCCAACAGGATTCTTTTCCAATATCGTTGCATAAAATACACATGCTGCCAAGTACGAACCCGCCAAACTCGGATGTGAATTATCGGAGGACCATAGATTGATTGTCGAATCAGCCGCCCAACTTGATTTCCAGGCCATTCCAACTGGCGACATTAATGCTTCGTTCTCATCGGCCATTTGTTTATACGCCCATCGAAGTCGATCATTCATGCCTTCGAAGGTGCACAATGGTGGATAGTTGAGACAATTCTGGGTGTCACCGTATTTCCTTCCCCAAGTCATGTAGAAAACCGTTTTTGCACAAGCTGATCCAACATGAATGAGTGAATCGAGTTGTTGAGCATAAGGAAATGTTTGGGTTTCCACTTGCGTTGGTGGAAAAGACGGCTCTTGACTTTGAGCTTGAAGAATGACAAAATCGTTATTATTGAGCGCTAATTTTTGAAGTGTCACCGCATTGCTTGAATGATTTGCAAACGTATAACCTCCAGGTGTGTTGGAATCCATGATGAGCGAATCGCCTCCACTAAGCGCCAACTGACGAAGCAAATTTGGTAAATCATTCACATAGGTGTAGCTGTTCCCAATCCAAAGAACACGCTTCGCATTGCTTTGAGAAAAGAGAAAAGTTGGAATTAGGAAAATTAAAATGGATACGAGATTCTTCATCATTAAAATTATCGAGCTGGTCGAGCAAACATAAAAACATCTTCCTTGCTAATTTCCTGATCACATAGAATAATTAATCGTTCTATTACATTTCTGAACTCGCGAATATTCCCAGTCCAAGGCTGCGATTGAAGTTCTTGCATAGC
>JBBALS010000207.1:0-4300 GCA_040402915.1 Flavobacteriales bacterium | reverse complement strand
AAGAAGGCGGGGCGTACAATCTCCTTGACTCTAAATTCCGATAACAGTGAAAAGGCGGGTAGTTCAGATCTCGGATCGAAAAATCTATTTGTTTTGAGCGATACAAGTTCGAACATGCTTAACATGAAGCAACAAGCTACAACATATTCGAATGGACAAACATATTCTACTAATATTATGTTCACCGAAAACATTGGGAAAGTAGCTCAATTGTTTTTGAATTATTCACCATCACAAACAATCAATAAATCATTAAAGGAAACAAATCGATTAAATCCAATGAATTTAGAGATAGTGAAATTGGATTCATTACTTTCAAGTAGTTACGACAATGTTATAACAACTCAAAAAGGAGGCGCCGGAATTCGAATTCGTACCCCAAAATTAATGATGGTGCTTAATGCCAACATGCAACAAGTTGTCTTAACTGGAAATCAAAGTTTTCCTAACCAATTTGAGTTGAGAAAAACATTCAATAACATCCTACCGTTTGCCATGCTTAATTACAAGTTCAGCAGTGCGACCAATATGCGCATGTTTTATCGAAGTTCTACCAATATACCTTCAATTAACCAATTGCAAACGGTTGTCGATAATAGTAATCCTTTGCAACTTTCAACAGGTAATGATTCTCTGAAACAAGAATTTTCACAATCCATTACTATGCGGATTGGAACTGCCAATGTGAAAACTAGTCGTTCGGTGTTTGTAAATCTAAGTTCCAATTTCACCAATAATTACATTGCCAATTCCATCATCATTGCCAATAATGATACTACACTTTCGAATGGTGTAAATTTGAGAAAGGGTTCTCAACTAAGCCGTCCAGTGAACCTAAACGGATTTGTTAATTTAAATTCTTTGGTAACGTATAGCTTTCCGGTGAAACTGATTCAAAGTACATTAAACATTCAAGGTGGATTGAACTACAATGTTAAGCCTGGTGAAATTAATGGTCAACGTAACGAATCGAAAACGTATGCTTATACAGGTGGAATTGTGATTGCCAGTAACATCAGTGAAAAAATCGATTTCACGGTGATGTATAATGGCGGTTGGAATAATGTAACCAACTCGCTTCAACCAAGCTTAAACAATAATTACATCGTTCAAACGGCGGGTGTAAAAGCCAATTGGCTGCCTTGGAAAGGATTGGTATTGAATACCGAAATCACGCAATCGAAATACTCCGGTTTAGGAACTGGATTCAATCAGAACTTTACTTTGTGGAATGCAGGAGTTGGGTATAAATTCCTGAAAAACAAATCAGGTGAAATTCGCGCAACCGTTTTCGATCTGCTCAAACAAAATCAAAGTATCAATCGAAGTGTAACGGAAACCTATGTGGAAGATAGTTATACCAAGGTCTTGGGTCGTTATTTTCTGTTCTCGTTTACCTACACATTCCGAAAATTTGCAGGTATGAAAATGCCTGAAGCTCAACCAAACGACCCAATGCGCGGTCCGGGTGGACCTCCACATGGTCATTGATTCATCGATTTTCACTTTGCTGAAACTTGCTTTTTGTCATGTACTTGCCTGATAATCAGATTTAATGTCGCTTAGAAAATTGATTAGCTGACAGATTTTCCGTTTCAAGTAAAAGGGTGAATTCTTGCTTGGGGCATTTTGAAAAAATCCTATATCATGAATTTCAATCAATTCACACTCAAGGCTCAGGAGTCTGTTCAACAAGCTCAACAAATTGCAACTCAAAATGGGCAACAAGCAGTTGAAACTGGGCACCTTTTAAAAGGAGTTCTCGAAATTGATGAGAACGTACTTCCTTTTTTGTTTAAAAAACTAAGCGTAAACACGCCTGCTTTACTTTTAGCATTAGATAGTATTATAAAAGGGTATCCGAAAGTTTCGGGCGCTTCACCATATCTATCAAATCCAGCTCAGGCTGCCTTAACAAAAGCTACATCCTTGATGCAGGAAATGAAAGATGAGTTTGTCTCCATCGAACATTTGGCACTTGGAATATTATCTGGGAACGATGCAGTTTCTCGTTTATTGAAAGATTCGGGATTGAACGAAAAAGATTTCCGAGCTGCGGTTGCTGAATTACGAAAAGGTGCGCGTGTTACTTCTCAAACAAGCGAGGATACATACAATGCATTAAATAAGTACGCGAAAAATCTCAATGATATGGCGCGTAACGGAAAGCTCGATCCTGTTATTGGGCGCGATGAAGAAATACGCCGCGTACTTCAAATTTTAAGTCGACGTACCAAAAATAATCCCATTTTAATTGGAGAGCCAGGAGTTGGTAAAACAGCCATCGCCGAAGGTCTCGCGCATAGAATTGTAAATGGCGATGTACCCGAAAATTTAAAAAGTAAGCAGATTTATTCGCTCGATATGGGTGCATTGATTGCCGGTGCTAAATACAAAGGAGAATTCGAAGAGCGATTGAAATCGGTGGTGAAGGAAGTTACCGAATCGGAAGGTGATATTGTACTTTTTATTGATGAGATTCATACGCTCGTGGGAGCGGGTGGAGGAGAAGGCGCCATGGATGCGGCCAATATTCTTAAACCTGCTTTGTCGCGGGGTGAGTTGCGAGCAATTGGAGCTACAACATTAAACGAATACCAGAAATATTTTGAGAAGGACAAAGCACTCGAACGTCGTTTTCAAAAGGTAATCATTGATGAACCCGATGCTGCTGATGCGATTTCCATTTTACGTGGATTGAAAGAGAAATACGAAAATCACCACAAAGTGCTCATCAAAGACGAAGCTATTATTGCAGCTGTTGAAATGAGTCAGCGGTATATCAATGATCGCTTCTTGCCCGATAAAGCCATCGATTTAATTGATGAAGCGGCTTCCAAATTGCGCATGGAGATTAATTCATTGCCCGAAGAATTGGATGAGTTGGAACGGAAAATTCGTCAGCTCGAAATTGAACGTGAAGCCATCAAACGTGAAAACGATCAAAAGAAATTATCCTCTTTAAGTGAAGAAATTGCCAACCTGGAACAAGACCGTTCTTCGTTACGATCGAAGTGGCAAAACGAAAAGGATGTTGTAGATCAAATTCAGAAAAACAAGCAGCTCATCGATACGTATAAGTTTGAAGCTGAACAAGCCGAACGTGCTGGTGATTTTGGGAAGGTTGCTGAATTGCGTTATGGTAAAATTAAAGATGCGGAAACCGAAATAGATGTATTGCGACTTCAGCTTATTGAAACGCAAAGTGGAAAGGCCATGATTAAAGAAGAGGTTGATGCGCAAGATATTGCCGGGGTTGTAAGTCGTTGGACGGGCATTCCTGTATCCAGTATGTTGCAGAGCGAGCGGGAGAAGTTGCTGAATCTAGAATCGGAGTTGCATAAACGCGTAGTTGGTCAAGAAGAAGCCATTGAGGCTGTTTCGGATGCGATACGTCGAGCACGGGCGGGCTTGCAAGACAAGAAACGTCCTATCGGATCGTTCATTTTCTTGGGAACTACAGGCGTTGGAAAAACGGAATTAGCAAAGGCCCTGGCCGAATTCTTATTCAACAACGAGCAGGCAATGACCCGAATCGATATGAGCGAATACCAAGAACGCCATACGGTAAGTCGCTTGGTTGGCGCACCTCCAGGATATGTTGGTTACGAAGAAGGAGGTCAGTTAACCGAAGCCGTTCGTCGCAAGCCATACAGTGTTGTGCTTCTCGATGAAATAGAAAAAGCTCATCCCGATGTATTCAATATTTTGTTACAAGTACTTGATGATGGTCGATTAACCGACAACAAGGGTAGGGTAGTGAACTTCAAAAACACGATCATCATCATGACCTCCAATATTGGATCACAATTGATTCAAGAGAGTTTCGAAGATTTGGTGAACAAGAATATGGATGAAGTAATTGCTGAAGCCAAAGTAGGTGTATTTGAATTATTGAAACGTACCATTCGTCCTGAGTTTTTAAATCGTATTGATGATATCATTATGTTTCAACCTTTGAGTCGGGGCAATGTGGAAGAAATTGTACGTATGCAATTTTCGGGAGTGCAAGAGATGTTGAAAGAACAAGGATTTCAGATTGAAGCAACGGAAGAAGCCATCGATTGGTTGGCGCAATTGGGATATGATCCTCAGTTTGGAGCAAGACCAATAAAGCGTTTATTTCAGAAGAAAGTGCTGAATGAACTCAGCAAGCAAATCTTGGCTGGAAGTATATCGCAAGAACAGCCTGTTGTTTTGGATATGATTGAGAATCAATTATTCTTCCGCAATAAGCAAATGGAAACAGCTGTTTAATATCCAGTTTTCAGATTCCATCGCAAAAAAAAAGGCTGCCCAA
>JBBALS010000206.1:0-4429 GCA_040402915.1 Flavobacteriales bacterium | reverse complement strand
TTGCCGGCATTGGACTCACTCTCGTTTATACCTATTATTATCCCGACAGAAGTACCGCCGATATTTACAAGTATTTCGACGATGCCCAAATCATAGCTTCTACCCTACCCGAGCATCCGCAATTGTATGCTGAATTTATCAGTGGGATTAACGACACTGATCCTCAGCTCGAAACGTATGTGAAGCAATTGAAAAATTGGTCAGCTCATAGCGATCAATGGCTTTCATATACCCAAACCCGCAATTTCAACATATTCAATTCGAACCGAATTATAACACGGTTTAATGCATTGCTTTGGCCAATAAGCTTGGGAAATATATATACGCATGTGTTATTCATGTGCTTTCTTTCGCTTTGTGGATTAACCGCATTATTTCGGCTGTTGACATCGCGCATCAAAGAAAAACAGCTCCCATTGTTTATTGTCATCTTCTTATGGCCATCGGTATTGTTTTGGTGTTCGGGTGTATTAAAAGATGGCCTCATAATTTCGGCTTTGTATATCTTGCTATACGTAGGATTAAATAGTGATAAAATCAACCGTCGCAATATGGGGTATGTACTTGTTATTGCTGGGTTGATTGCACTTTTACTCGTCACAAAATACTATGTTGTATTGGCTTTGATTCCTGCAATAATTGGAATGTGCATTCGTGGATTGCGTCGATCTGTAAAACCATTGCATGCTCATGCATTGGCAATTACACTTTGTTTCATAATGATGATTGGAAGTTCAGTGGTTGGATTTTTACCAAACGGCATCGATATTATTCAGGCCAAACGCGAAGAAGCTCTTAAAGCGGCAATTTTAGGCGACGCAAAGCATTATCTTTTTGTCGATAATATGGAGAATACCGCCTTGGGTTTTATTCAGAAAATCCCCGAAGCATTTATTAACGGACTACTCAGACCATTCCTTTGGGAAACAGGAAATTCGCCTTTTATCGCTTTGACAGCACTTGAGAATTTATTACTCATGCTATTGATTATAGGATTAATTGCCTTTCCAGATAAAAAACAGTTCAACGATTCAAAAGTCTGGATACTTTTATCTTTTGTGATTTGCTTGGCGCTAATTATTGGATATACGACTCCTATAAGTGGAGGAATTGTTCGCTACAAAACAGCTTTTATTCCTGCATTTTGTTCTGCATTAGTGATGTTAATTGATTTCTCGAAATTGGGTGATCGCATACATTTCACCAATAAAATGAACCGATTACAAAAGATACTTTTCTCCAAAAGCGAGAAATAGTATTTTAATCATTTGTTCGACTCCAACATGGCAATGGCCTGAATGGATGAATTAACTTCCAATTTTTTGAGGATGTTTTTACGGTGAATTTTTACCGTTTGAATACTTAACTTCAATAATTCGGCTATGTCTTGCGATGACTTCCCCTTGGAGACAAAATTCAACACCTCTTTTTCACGACGTGTAAGGGATGCGATACCTTCAGAAACATAGGCGCTCGAATTAATTTCAATTGTTTTACTTCCTCTACTTAAATATCCAACAACCTTATGCTTCACTTGATTTTCGGGCATTAAGATAACGGTTCCAAAATCAATCAATTTTTCTGTATTCGTTTGATGAAATACTTGATTCATCTGCATACACCACGAATAGGAACCATTAGCTAGTCTTAAACGATAGAAGATTTTAAATTTGGATTCTGTTTTTTCCTTGAAACTCATTTTCAAAAGCAGCCCAGCTGTCTTCGTTAAAATTTGCAGAAAATGAACTAAATCATCGGGATGTATTGTTTTCTCTAAGATGCGCAAATCACTCTTCAGGAAAACCTCCTTATCAATTCCATAAAAATTAGACAAGGCATTGTTTACATATAAATAGGAAGCGGTCTCATAATTTAACATATAAACACCAATGCCCATTTCTTCGAACATGCGCAAATCCAAGACCGAGGACTTCATAAACTGACTTAAATCGGAATTCAGGTTTAATTTCTTCAGTAATTTGTGGAGCTGGCTTACTAATAATAATACTGGATGTTCAACCTCTTTCAAACGATTATCTGAAGTCATTCCATTCACTGCATAAACTTATTAATTCAATGCAAAATAATGTGTATTATTTACACACAGCATCACCCTAAAGGTGTATAATATATGAAATTACAGCGCTTTTAATTCGTTCGCCAAAGAAGTCAAGACCGATTTAGCATCGCCAAATAACATGCTTGTTTTGGGATTGTAAAAAAGTTGATTATCAATTCCTGCAGATCCTGCATTCATTGAACGCTTATTCACAATTATATGTGCAGCATTTTCAACTTCCAAAATAGGCATACCATAAATTGGACTCGAAGGATCGGTTTTAGCAGCAGGATTCACAACGTCGTTTGCTCCAACTACAAGAACTACATCTGTAGATGAGAACTCGGGATTTATTTCTTCCATTTCGGAAAGCTTACCATAATCAACACTCGATTCAGCCAATAACACATTCATATGTCCCGGCATACGACCAGCAACAGGATGAATGGCATATTTCACTTCCACACCGCGCGATTCAAGTATCAATTCAATTTCGTGAATGATATGTTGTGCTTGAGCTACAGCTAATCCATAACCCGGAACGATAATGACTTTCTTAGAATAATTCATCAATACCGCTAAATCTGCAACCTGAATGTCTTTCACCGTTCCTTCTTCGGAAGATGTTCCTCCAACAGCGGAACTTCCTCCAAAAGCACCAAAAATAACGCTACTTAATGAGCGATTCATGGCCTTACACATGATTACCGTTAAAAGTGTTCCAGCTGAACCAACCAAAATCCCTCCGGTTAACATCGCTTTATTTCCATAAAGAAAACCTCCAAAGGCAGCAGCCAACCCAGTAAATGAATTAAGTAAAGAAATTACCACAGGCATATCGGCTCCTCCAATGGGAACCACAAACAGAATTCCATAAAGAAGCGAAAGAGCAAGTAAACTATACATATATGTTGACGTGTTCAAAGCTGGATTAATCACCATCATGACTCCCAAACCAAGGGTAATAATCATAATTACCGTGTTTACAATATTATACGACGGAATGCGTACAGCTTTACTGAGGGTTCCATTAAGCTTCAGAAAAGCAATCATACTACCTGAAAATGAAACTGAACCAATAATCAACCCTGCCAAAACAGGAACTAACGTCGAAGTTTGTTCACTTAAATGCGGATATTCAATAAGCGAAATCAATGCAGCACAAGCGCCTCCCATTCCATTAAACAAAGAGACCAATTCAGGCATCTTGGTCATCGCAACTTTACGGGCTGCAACCCATCCTGCAATTGTTCCAATTAAAATTGACAAACCTATTAATGCATAAATCACCATGGGAACTTGACCATCGTGAAGAAAAATAGTTCCTAAAATGGCAGCGGTCATTCCAACAGCTCCAATTAAATTTCCTTTGCGCGCTGTTTTGGGATTCCCCATCATCTTCAAACCAATGACAAAAGTCAACGAGGCAATTAGATAGCATATTTCGAGTAATGATACGTTCATGGCTTAAATCCCTTTTTACTTTTTCTTAAACATTTCGAGCATGCGGTCGGTAACCACAAATCCACCTACAACATTAAGCGTTCCTAGCAAAACTGCAAGAAAACCTAAAGTCAACATGATATAATCATCTGCTTTCAAATTCAACATAACGTGAATTGCTCCAACAATTACAACCCCGTGAATAGCATTCGCTCCTGACATAAGTGGAGTATGTAAAACCGTTGGTACGTGACCAATTACTTCAACTCCAACAAATATGGAGAGCACGATGAAGTAAATCATGTCAATATTATGTTGAATAAATGTGAAAATTGTTTCCATAAATACTTTTTAAAATTCGGTTAGATAATTACTTAATTAATGAGGAATGAACAACTTTACCTTGATGAACGATAAGCGATCCCTTTGTAATTTCCTCATCCATTTCCCAGAGAAATGTTTCTTTATTCGCTAAATGCATTAATAATGTACTAATGTTTTTGGCGTACAATTGACTTGCATTTAAGGGAAGTAAAGAGGGGAGATTAGATTCCCCGATAATGGTTACACCATGTTTTACGACGGTTGCATTCAATTCGCTGATTGCACAATTTCCGCCTTGTTCAACGGCCATATCAACTATAACAGAACCCAATCGCATCGCTTTCACCATCTCTTCGGTAATAAGCATAGGTGCTTTTTTACCTGGAATAAGAGCTGTTGTGATAACAATGTCGGCATCTGCAACATGCTTTGATATGAGTGCTTGTTGTTTTTTGAGGAAATCTTCCGAAACTTCTTTCACATAGCCGCCTTCTGTTTTCATGGAATCATCGCCTTTCAGCTCGATGAACGTACCACCCAAACTTTGTACTTGCTCTTTGGTTTCAGGACGAATATCACTCACTTCCACAATGGCTCCAAGTC
>JBBALS010000205.1:0-4436 GCA_040402915.1 Flavobacteriales bacterium | reverse complement strand
TCTTTTCATTTTATCAGCGTTAAGAATTCTCTACTGCAAATTATTGTCACTTTAAATAAGATACATTTGTCCTAATACCAATTCATCATAGATTAATATGCCAATTACGAGCAGATTCAAAAAGAAAAGACTTATACAAATTTCAGTGGCAGCTATTTCGCTAGTATTGATTTACATAATTTTCTTTGGTGGTTCTAAAGATCAAAATCAAGGAGCCATTCTCTCAAATCCTGTGAGTAAAGGTTTGTTCAGCATCTCAGTTCAAACAACCGGAGAAATCAAGGCCAAAAACCAGAAAGATATTGATGCACCTGGAGTAGAAATGCAGCAAGCTGGCATGTGGAATGGAACTAAAATTCAAGAACTAGTGCCAGAAGGAACCATTGTGAAAGAAGGCGACTTTGTAGCTTCATTGGACAAAACACCCATCATGACAAAGCTCCACGAAGCAATGCTGGAGGTGGATAAAAAATCATCAGAGTTTAAACAAGCTCGCCTTGATACTGCTATTACATTGCGCGATGCTCGGGATGAATTGTTGAACCTTAAATCGGCAAAAGAAGAATCACGACTTGAAGTGGAACAATCGATTTATGAAGCTCCTGCATTTCAACAACAAAAGCAATTAGCGCTCGAAAAGGCAAATCGAAACTACAAGCAGAAAGTCGAAAATTATCAAACCAAAGTAGCCCAAGCAGCGACCAAAGTTGAAATTATTCATGCCGATTTATCGAAAGCTCAAAATGGACTCGATCGAATCAATGGCTTACTCCAAAAAATGGACATCACAGCACCAAAAGATGGGATGGTGATTTATGTTAAAAACTGGAATGGAAGCAAGAAAATCATAGGCAGCGGCGTTTCACCATGGGAACCTGCTGTTGCTACGCTTCCTGATTTGAGAGAGGTTCAGGTTTTAACCTATGTGAATGAAGTGGATATTCGAAAAGTTAAACCTGGTCAATCAGCGGACATTAGTCTAGATGCAGAACCCAATAAAAAACTAAAAGGAGTCGTTGTGCAAGTTGCCAATATCGGTGAACAACGGCCCAATCAAGATACGAAAGTATTTGAAGTGGTGATCGATATATTGAATCCTGATTCAACCTTAAGACCCTCGATGACCACCAGCAATACCATTCATATCGAACAGTACAAAGAAGCTATGAGCATCCCACTGGAAGCGTTATCAACCAACAAATCGTCCAGCTTCGTGTGGAAAAAGAACGGAAGTACTTTCAAAAAACAGGAAGTATTAGTGGCCGCATTAAACGATCAATCAGCATTGGTTTACAGTGGCTTAGAAGCTGGAGATGAAGTTTATTTGAGTACTCCAGGTGACACAAACGGTGTTGAAACCGAGAAATTGACCCAGAAACCTATGCCTCCAAAACCATGGGTTGATCCAATAGAGCAAAAGAAATTACTCGACCATTTGGCAAAAGCACAACCAGCTAAACGAAAGAATGGTATTCCAGAGGAATCGGCTGTAATTGTCAAGTAAAATGGAAAGAGAACGCCTCTTGTTTAATTTTAAAAGTGGCTTAGATGCGATGATTAACAATCGTTTCAGAGCGGCATTAACTTCACTTGGGATTATATTTGGTGTTGCAGCAGTAATTGCCATGTTGGCAATCGGTAACGGCGCTGAAAAAGAAATTCTTGAACAAATCAAGCAGATTGGCAGCAACAATATCGTAATCAAAATAAAACTACCGGAACCCAAAACTGAGGGAGAACAAAAAAACAGGAAGCCGGGTCAGGAAAACCAGAAATTCTCGCCTGGCTTAAGCTTGGCAGATGCCGAGAATATTCAGAAAACAGTTCCGGGAGTCAAATCGGTGAGCCCAGAAATTGAAAGTGAAATGATATTTTTCACTAATGGCTTAAAGACAAAAGGCAAACTCCTTGGAATTACAAATGCTTATTTTGAAACGAGTGGAATTTCAGTAATACAAGGCCAATCATTTTCTGAAATTCAGTGGGAAAATTCGATGCCCGTTTGCTTGATTGGCAGAGGAATTCAATCGAAATTATTTGCCAATTCTGAAGCCATTGGGCAGCCAATAAAATGTGGAGGAAATTGGTTTAAAGTAATTGGAATTTTGGATGATCGAAAAGTGGATGAAAAATCAATGACGAAATTGAGCATTCGAAATGTAAACCAAGAAGTGTACGTGCCTGTGCAAACCTTTTTGATGCGCGTCATGAACCGCTCAGAAGTTACAAAACAGGAAATTATACGGTTCCAAAAAGAGCAAGCTAATGAGGAAGAATCAGGAGAAAGTTCGAACAAACCAACTGCGGCTGTAAATTACAATCAACTTGATCGTTTGGTGGTTACGATGCAAGAAAGTAATTCGATGGAACCTGCAGTAGAAGTTATCGATAAGCTTTTAAAAAGAAGACATTTTGGGGCCGAAGACTATGAAATTGTAGTTCCGGAATTGTTACTAAAACAGGAACAAAAAACACGAAAACTATTTAATCTAGTATTGGCTGTGATAGCTGGAATTTCACTACTCGTTGGAGGAATTGGAATCATGAATATTATGCTAGCATCAGTTTTAGAACGTATCAAAGAAATTGGATTACGCCTTGCCATAGGTGCAAGAAGGGAAGATATTTTGTTTCAATTTATTGCTGAAGCGATAGTGATTAGTTTGAGTGGAGGAATTTTAGGAATTATTCTCGGGATTATATTTTCTTATTTGATCGAAATATTCGCAGATATCGAGACGGTGATTTCAGCTTCATCGGTTGTAATTTCCTTTTTTGTATCCGTAAGTGTTGGATTAATTTTCGGGATTTATCCTGCTAGAAAAGCATCACTACAAAACCCAATTGAATCTTTACGCTATGAATAAACAAATTCTCTTCGTTTTGTTTGTTTCATTTTTGCTGAGGCAAACGCTAAATGGACAAACAGTTTTGAGTTTGCAACAAGCTTTGGAGCAGGCAACAGCAAACAGTCCAGTGGCTAAACAAATACAATCAACCTTCCAAAGTAATAAGTGGTTGTACAAGGCAGCATTAGGCAACAGAGCTCCGCAAATTCGGTTCAATGCCGATTTGCCAGGTTATCAAAGAAGAATAAATCAAGTAGTGCAACCTGATGGTTCGTTCCAATTTATTCCTGTGAGACAAGCCTATTCAAACGCTGGCCTTTCTTTAAGTCAGGTTATTCCAGCAACTGGAGGCTCAATTTCTATTGAAAGCAAGATTAATCGGGGTGATATTTTTGATACTGAAAACTCCACATTCTATCAAACAAATCCCTTACAAATAAATTTATTTCAGCCATTGTTTCGATTTAACAGCCAGAAATTTAATTGGAAACAAGATAAGCTTCGACTTGAATTAGCAAATCGCCAACAAGTAGAACAAATTGAAGCTTTAAATGCAGAAATTATTTCAAGATATTTCGATTTATACATTGCCCAATTACAACTGTTAAACGCAACGTTAAACGAAACAATGAACGATACAATTTACAGAATCGCAAAAGGAAGATTCGGCGTGGGCAAGATTGCTGAAAGTGAACTATTACAAGTAGAACTAAGCTATACGAACGCAAGAAATTCCGTTGAACAACAAACCCTTCAGGTGGAACTTGCGAGACGTCAATTGGAGCGTTACACCGGAAAATTAGATAATTCAATAATTTTACTCGCTCCACTTCAACTTCCGGTTAATGTTCCAGATCCTGAAAAATCTAAGCAAGAAGCTTTAAAAAATCGAAGCGATCTTATTGCAAACGAAATCAATGTAAATCAAGCTAATCGCCAATTAAGTGAAGCCAAACTTAGTCGATTGCCACAAACTGATATTATGGTGAGTTATGGCTTGAACCAAACAGGAGCAACGATCGATCAAGCTTTGACAGCGCCAGTAAACTCGCAATATGCCGGTTTAGGATTTAGTATACCAATTATGGGATTTGGATCGAATCGGTCGGCGCAAAAGGCAGCACAATATGCCTACGAGGCAACTCTGCAATCGACAGCTGCTAGTTTGCAGCAATTGGAAACCGATGCATTTGGATTAGCCCTCCAAGTGAAACAATTAAAAACAAGTGTTGAAATCTCATCGAAGGCCGACACCATTGCAAAAAAGCGATTCGAGGCCGCTAGAAACAGATATAAAATTGGCACGATGGAAATCACCAATTTATTGATTGCTCAGAATGAAAAAGATCAAGCAATAATAAACTATGTGAGCACCTTGCGAGATTTTTGGGTTACTTGGTATCAACTTAGAAGAACCACACTATTTGATTTTGAAAAAAATAGTACGCTTTTACGCACTGAAAATTAATCTTAATCATCGCTTTAAACAATCATGGCATTACCCAATATTTTCTCAGTAGAAGTTACAGATCAAATAGTTGGCAGAATTAACCAATTATTGGAAAATTCTAAATCCAATTGGGGAGA
>JBBALS010000204.1:0-4443 GCA_040402915.1 Flavobacteriales bacterium | reverse complement strand
TCGCATACATTAGCGAAGCAGTTTCAATTATTGAAATATGTTGATAATCAAACAATAAAGAAATAAATACATGGCATTTGATATTGAAATGATCCGAAACGTTTATGCAGATTTCGGAAATAGGGTAGAAGCAGCTCGTAAAGTTGTTGGTCGACCGCTTACGTTAACAGAAAAAATTCTTTATGCCCATCTTTGGGAAAATCCAGCAAATACTGCATTTGAAAGAGGTAACTCGTATGTTGATTTTGCTCCCGATCGCGTTGCTATGCAAGATGCAACTGCTCAGATGGCATTGTTGCAATTCAGTCAAGCAGGTAGAAAAAAAGTGGCCGTTCCCTCTTCGGTTCATTGCGACCACTTAATTACAGCGCAAGTTGGATCGAGTAAAGATTTAAGTTCAGCGGTTGATACAAACAAAGAGGTATACGATTTCTTATCGTCAATATCTGATAAATACGGCATTGGTTTTTGGAAGCCAGGTGCCGGAATCATCCATCAAGTGGTTTTGGAAAACTATGCATTTCCTGGCGGGATGATGATTGGAACCGATTCACACACCGTGAATGCGGGTGGTTTGGGAATGATTGCAATTGGTGTTGGTGGAGCTGATGCTTGCGATGTAATGGCTGGTCTTGCTTGGGAGTTGAAGTTCCCGAAATTGATTGGTGTGAAATTGACAGGTAAACTAAACGGTTGGACTTCCCCCAAAGATGTTATTTTAAAAGTGGCAGGAATCCTTACTGTAAAAGGTGGTACAGGTGCAATCGTTGAGTATTTTGGTGAAGGTGCTAATTCCATGAGTTGTACTGGAAAAGGTACTATTTGTAACATGGGTGCTGAAATTGGAGCAACAACTTCTACATTCGGTTACGACGATTCTATGGAACGCTATTTACGCAGTACCGGTCGTGCCGATGTTGCTGATTTAGCCAATGGAATTCGCGAACACTTAACTGCTGATGTGGATGTTTATGCAAATCCGGAAAAGTATTTCGATCAAATTATTGAAATAAATTTGGATGAATTAGAACCGCATTTGAATGGTCCGTTTACTCCCGATTTGGCAACTCCGATTTCTAAAATGAAGGAGCTTGCAGAATTGAATGGTTGGCCAACCAAAGTAGATGTCGGATTGATTGGTTCATGTACAAATTCATCTTACGAAGATATTAGTCGTTCGGTATCCTTGGCTCGTCAGGCAAATGAAAAAGGCTTGGTTGCTAAAGCTGAATTCACCATTACACCAGGATCAGAATTGGTTCGTTATACAATCGATCGTGACGGTTTCTTAGATGATTTCGAGAAAATGGGTGCCAAAGTTTTTGCGAATGCTTGTGGTCCTTGCATTGGAATGTGGAATCGCTTAGGTGCCGAGAAACAAGAGAAAAATACCATCGTTCACTCTTTTAACCGAAACTTCGCAAAGCGCGCTGATGGAAATCCCAATACGTTTGCATTTGTAGGTTCACCTGAATTGGTAACCGCTTTGGCAATTGCCGGCGATTTACGATTCAATCCACTTACCGATACATTAACAAACAACAAAGGCGAACAAGTGAAACTCGATGCTCCAACTGGAGATGAACTTCCTGCTCGTGGTTTTGCTGTGGAAGATGCAGGTTACCAGGCGCCTTCAGAAGATGGTTCTGGAGTAGAATTAAAAGTGTCCGTAACAAGCGATCGTCTTCAATTATTAGAATCTTTTCCAACGTGGGAAGGTGTCGATTTGAAAGGATTGAAACTATTGATCAAAGCCAAAGGAAAATGTACCACCGATCATATTTCCATGGCTGGCCCTTGGTTAAAATTCCGTGGGCATCTTGATAATATCTCCAACAACATGCTTATTGGAGCAGTAAATTTCTTCAATGAGAAAACCGATTCAGTGAAAAATCAGTTGACTGGCGAATACGGCGCAGTTCCAACAACGCAGCGAGCATACAAAGCTGCAGGAATTGGTTCTATTGTTATTGGTGACGAGAATTATGGTGAAGGATCGAGCCGTGAGCATGCAGCAATGGAGCCTCGTCATTTAGGTGTTCGGGCAGTGATGGTGAAAAGCTTTGCACGTATTCACGAAACCAACTTGAAGAAACAAGGAATGTTGGCGCTAACATTTGCTAACAAAGAAGACTACGATAAAATTCTTGAAAACGACAGCATCGATATTTTGGGATTAACTTCTTTTGCTCCTGAGAAAACACTCGAATTGGTTCTTCATCACGAGGATGGAATAAGCGAAACCATTCATGCAAATCATACTTACAACGAAGCGCAAATTGAGTGGTTTAAAGCGGGTTCTGCATTGAACTTGATTAAAGCTGCAATTGCTTAATAAATAGTATTAATCTAAATTTAAACGCTGTCCGTTCATTGAATGGACAGCGTTTTTTTATTAAAACTCCAAGATCTTCTCGAGAATTAGCAGTAAACCATATCATTTCGGTAGTCAAAAAGATTATTTGGCGGATGTACGTTATGTTGTACACATATTTGTACATTTGTATTAAATCTAAAGATCATGAAAGCGATATCAATCTCTACACTGAGAAAAGGAATGAAAGAATACTTCGATTATGTTTCAAAATCGATGGAAGTTATTATAGTTCCAAGAAGCACTGAAGAAGAAGCAATTGTGATAATGTCAATTCAAGAATATAATTCCCTTAAAGAAACTGAACACCTTTTTTCAACTGAAGCAAACCAGACAAGACTCCAAAAGTCGATTGGCCAAATAACAGAAGGCAAGACGGTTAATTTTAAAATGTAATAACTCAATAGTTATCTTCATGAATATTGAATTTACAGAGATTGCTTGGGAAGATTTTTCTTATTGGATTGAGAATGATGAAAACAGTGTAACGAAGATCAAGGAACTTATTAATGCAGTAAACAAAGATCCTTTTAAAGGAATTGGAAAACCAGAACCACTAAAGTTCGGATTGAATGGATTCTGGTCGCGAAGAATCACCGGTGAACATAGACTTGTTTATAAAATTAGTGGTACAAAAAGAATAGATCAGAAATGCACTATTATTCAATGTCGCTTTCATTATGACGACAAATAATCCATTAACAAAAATTGTCTGCTGCAAACAGCGGATAACCGCCATTTACTGGATAATGATTTAATTAAGCAGGTTTGGCGAAAGAATCCAGATCGAAAAAGTAGCAGTCTTTATTTTAGAAACTAGTAAAATGCCCAATCGTTTTTTTTTTCGATGTGCTAAAGCATCGGCTTGTCTTTTGGTTAATTTCCATCAAGAGAAATTGACAAAAAGCCAAGTTTTGCACTTGAGCCCAACTTGAAAAATACTGAAACTCGTTTAGATATTCTAAAAGCGGAGCTCAGGCAAAGTTCGAATGCGTTCTTCATTGAACTTGATCAAAGTTGCCATTGTTCAATATATGTTCAATGGTCAATGACACATTAAAAATAAGTGATAGGTTATTTTCAAATATTTTAACATATTTGCAAATAAAATCATCTAATTATGAAAAAAGCACCTTTAACGTTATTTTTAGTTTTAATAATAGCCATTCAACTTTCATCGTGTGGAGGAGCCTCAAAAGAAGGAACCTCAAAAGATGAAACCTCCAAAGAAAATACGATCAAAGAAGTAACCATCGGGAAGCAAGTTTGGATGAGCGAGAATTTGAATGTGGACAAGTTTCGGAATGGTGAAGCTATTCCAGAGGCTAAAACCGAAGAAGAGTGGGAAAAAGCAGGACAAAATAAACAACCAGCTTGGTGTTATTATAATAACAACCCAGATAATGGCGAGCGTTATGGTAAATTATATAATTGGTTTGCAGTTAACGATCCACGTGGATTAGCACCTGTAGGTTTTAAAGTACCTACTGATGATGAATGGAATCGTTTAATTGATTTCTTAGGTGGAAAAAGTTTAGCAGGTAAGAGCATGAAATCGACTCAATTTTGGGCGGATATTGAAAAAGATGGTAGTGTGCGAAGTGGAAATGGCACAAATGAGAGCGGTTTCGCAGGTCTCCCGGGAGGCTTCCGCTACAGCAATGGTGATTTCAACGGTGTTGGCAGCTACGGTTACTGGTGGAGTTCTTCGGAGTACGAGACTGACAACGCCTGGTACCGCTTCCTGAACTATAACAATGGCAGTGCAAGCCAGAGCAACGACAATAAGCAGGACGGTTTGTCTGTTCGCTGCCTCAGGGATTAATTTATTTGATAATTTGATTATTTGATTAGTCCCCGCGCAGCGGGCGATTTTTTTTGAAAAAGTGAAGGATTTATGGCAGAATGAGTTGTTCGTTTAATTCAAATTAACTTTTATGGATGATTAGCCCATATAGGGCGATGAAAATGAGCTATATTATTTAATTCGAATCATCCCGATTACTATCGGTAGATTTCAAACGCTGTCTTTTCGAAATGAAGAGACAGCGTTTTTTATGAAATTAGAA
>JBBALS010000203.1:0-4465 GCA_040402915.1 Flavobacteriales bacterium | reverse complement strand
CTTGATTGATGAGGCTTTGTATCATGCAAGACCCGATTTGTCATTAACAGGTCGCACGTTGTTTGGACATTCACCGGCAAAAGGACAACAGCTCGAAGATCATTATTTTGGAACAATTCCAGATCGTGCTGCTGCTTATATGCGCGATTTCGAAACGGAGTGCCATATGTTAGGAATTCCAGTTAGAACACGTCATAACGAAGTTGCTCCCAATCAGTTTGAGTGTGCACCCATATTTGAAGAAGCAAATTTAGCGGTTGACCATAATCAGCTTTTGATGGACGTTATGAGTAAAGTGGCACGTCGTCATAAGTTTCGCATTTTGCTTCATGAAAAACCATTTGCAGGCATTAACGGCTCCGGGAAACACAACAATTGGTCGCTTTCTACCAATACTGGGAAGAATCTTTTGAGTCCAGGAAAAACGCCTAAGAACAACCTTCAATTTTTGACATTTTTCATCACTACTATCAAAGCATTGCATACATACGCAGATTTGATGCGCGCGGCCATTGCATCTGCTGGCAATGATCACCGTTTGGGTGCTAATGAAGCTCCTCCAGCCATTATTTCGGCATTTATTGGTTCTCAGCTAACACGCATTTTGGACGACTTAGAGCAGCGTGTTAAGCCAAGCGTAAAAATGACTCCCGATGAAAAAACAGATTTGAAATTGAACATTGGAAAGATCCCTCAAATTCTTTTAGACAATACTGATAGAAACAGGACTTCGCCATTCGCTTTTACAGGAAACAAATTCGAGTTCCGTGCTGTAGGATCTTCTGCCAATTGTTCGCAATCGATGATTGTTTTAAATACCATCGTTACTCAACAACTCATTGATTTTAAACACGAGGTTGATTCATTAATTTCAAAGAAGAAATTGGATAAAGACGAAGCGATTTTTCAGGTGTTGAGAAATTACATCATTGACTCAAAAACCATTCGTTTCGAAGGAAATGGGTACAGCGATGAATGGGTAAAAGAAGCTGCAAAACGCGGATTAAACAATTTCGCTAAAACGCCAGAAGCATTGGATGCCTTTGTCTCGAAACAAGCACTCAAGTTGTTTGCAGATAATGATGTATTGAGTCACCGAGAATTGGAAGCTCGTTATGAAATTCAATTAGAAACGTATACCAAAAAGATTCAAATTGAATCGCGTGTCATTGCGGATATTGCAACCAACCAAATTGTTCCTACCGCATTAAAATACCAAACGGCGATAATTCAGAATGTGCTAGGTCTAAAATCTATTTTAGATGAAAAGACATTTCAGAAATCAGCGAAAGCACAATTGGAAATTATTGCTGAAATTTCAGAGCACATATCAGAAATTAAAAAAGGAGTCGATGAAATGGTGGAATCAAGAAAAGTTGCCAATAAAATTGTCGATCCTCGCAAGCAAGCAAGTGCATATTGTGTTAAAGTTCAGTCCTTTTTTGATCCAATTCGCTATCATGTTGATAAACTTGAACTTCTTGTTGACGACGAAATGTGGTGCTTGCCAAAATATCGGGAGATGCTGTTTATTAATTAATTGACTCGTTTTTACATGATTAAAATAGGCCTTTAATTCTTCAGCGATTCATGCTTTTGTTGAACTATTTTGAATAAATAATCACTAAAGAAGAATGCTTTTTTGTTACAAGCGCATTTTTTTTAATTTAGCCCAAGAATTTTGCAATTAAATTCCATTATGGTAAAGACTCTAAAACAACTAATTACTTGCCTGCTTTTGCTGGCGATTTCGGTTTCAACTGTATTTGCTCAGGCGAAAAAAGTGAAAGAAGCTGATCGGCTATTTAACAATAAAGAATATGCTGAAGCATTAGATGCATACAAAAAAGCTTCAGAAAATATTCGAGGAAACAAAGCACTTAAAGCCGAAGTAACATACAAACAAGCTCTTTGTTTTATGGCATTTAAGGATACTAAAAAAGCGGAAGCTTGGCTCGTAAAAGCGATAAAAGCAAAATATCAAGATCCAATTGCTGTGCTTTATTTGGGCGACATGATGCGTGAAAATGGGAAATACGATGAAGCATTAGCCGAATACGATAAATTTATCAAGTTAAAGCCAGATGATGCTCGTGGACCTGCAGGTGCTGAAAGTTGCAAATTGTCTGTTAAGTGGAAAGCTTCTCCAACAAAGCATTTGGTAACCAATGTGCAACCATTGAATTCTAAATTTGATGATTTCTCGGCTATTTACACACGGAAGAATTTCAAGGAGGTTATCTTTACTTCAAGTCGTGAAGGTTCAATCGGAAGCGGTGTTGATGGTTGGACAGGCGAATCATTCTCCGATTTATATGAGGCAAAACTCGATAAAAACGGAAAATGGAGTACTCCAACTTCATTCAAAGAACCTTTAAATTCAAAGTATAACGATGGTGCAGCTGCAATGAATGATAAATTCAGTGTGATGTTTTTCACTCGTTGCGCATATGATAAGAACAAAATTAAAGGGTGTCAGATTTTCACAACGCGCAAAAAAGGTAATAATTGGGATGAACCTATTTTGGTTCCTTTTGCTGCCGATAGCTTTACGGTTGGACATCCCTGGTTAACTGATGACGAACAAACACTTTATTTTGCTTCCGATATGCCAGGTGGAATGGGTGGACGTGATATTTGGAAAGCACTGTTCGACAAAAAAGCAAAAACATGGGGCGAACCAATCAATTTGGGTCCACAAGTGAATACAGCAAGCGATGAATTGTATCCAACACTTCGTAATGATTCAACTCTTTACTTCTCTTCTAACGGACATGTTGGAATGGGTGGTTTGGATATGTTTGAAGCGAAATTGGTAAAAGGTAAATGGTCTGCTGTTTCAAACTTGAAATTTCCATTGAATTCAGAAACGGATGATTTTGGAATTATCTTCCAAGGGAAAATTGAAAAAGGCTACTTCTCATCGAGTCGCCCAGGAGGAAAAGGTGGAACAGATATTTACGAATTCAGTGTTCCTCCAGTTCTTTTCACCATTGGTGGTTATGTTTATGACTTCGAAACAAAAGCCCCACTTGTAGGTGCAAAAGTATCGATGGTCGATAAAGACGGAATGACTTATGAATCAGTTACAGATAAAACGGGTTCTTACTATTTCGATAATACTAAGTACCGCGAAAGTAACACCTACGAATTTGTAGCAAGCGCAACCGATTTCTTAAACGACAAAGGAACAGAAACCACCGTTGGAGAATCAGTAGGACGCGATTTCAAAAAAGATTTCTTCTTGAAAACAACCAAGAAAGGTCCAATCCGTTTGCCTAAAATTGAGTACGACTTAGGAAAATTTGATTTACGTCCTGAATCTAGAGATTCACTAAACGGCTTGATTCAAACATTGAAAGACAACCAAAATATCACAGTCGAGTTGATGTCACACACAGATTCACGTGATGCTGCTAAAGCGAATATTGTTCTTTCTCAAAAGCGTGCGCAGTCGGTAGTTGATTACCTCATTGAACAGAAAATTGATCCTGCTCGTTTAGCTGCGAAAGGCTACGGGGAAACAAAATTATTGAATCGTTGTAAAGACGGAGTTAAATGTTCCGAAGAAGAACACCAAATCAATCGTCGTACTGAATTCCGTATTACAAGTACCACGTTTGTTCCTGCTGTTGGGTCTCCAGAATTCAAAGCTCCTAAAATTGAATCGGTTGATGAAGATGCTGAGATTGAAACCGATGTTCAAGAGATTAAGCGCGACAACTTGCAGGTTGAGCCCGTTAAAGATCCAGCTGTTGCACCAACACCTGCTGCACCAGTAACTCCGGTTCCAGCTCCTGCTAAACCTAAAAACTAATTTTTGAAATTGAAATTATTGAACATCCTGCCTTTACGGTGGGATGTTTTTTTTTATGATCATGCAAGCAAACGAACGATATAAAGCCAGAGGCGTTTCTTCCCAAAAAGAAGATGTACATGCTGCTATTCGTAATACAGACAAGGGCTTATTCCCCAAGGCTTTTTGTAAAATCATCCCCGATACATTAAGTGCTGATCCTGAATATGCTTTAGTAATGCATGCTGATGGAGCTGGTACGAAGTCATCACTTGCTTATGTATACTGGAAAGAAACCGGGGATCTTTCGGTTTGGAAAGGAATCGCGCAAGATGCTTTGGTAATGAATACCGACGATTTACTTTGTGTTGGTGTCACGGATAATTTTTTAGTCTCATCAACCATTGGTCGAAATAAAAACAACATTCCTGGAGAAGTCATCTCTGCAATCATTCAAGGAAATCAAGATTTGTGCGATTGGTTTAAGTCGATGGGTGCTGAAGTTATCCTTACGGGTGGTGAAACGGCTGATGTTGGTGATCTAGTTCGAACTCTCATTGTCGATTCTACAGTAATTGCTCGAATCAAACGCTCCGATGTAATCGATAATAACCGTATTCAAGAAGGCGATGTCATTGTTGGATTGTCTTCTTTTGGACAAGCTTCTTA
>JBBALS010000202.1:0-4469 GCA_040402915.1 Flavobacteriales bacterium | reverse complement strand
TGGGATTCACATTTTCTCTTCTTGCCGAATTGTATTCAGCAACCAATACTTTAATTTCATCAATCAATCTCTTCACATCTTTCAAACTGGTGCCTTCGTATATTCCGCGGATATGTCGGTTGCGATCTATCAACAACATCATATCACTGTGTAAAAAACCACCTGGAGCAGTAGGGTCCTGCATGGCATTGACCATAAATCCCTGATAAGCTAAATCGTACAATGCTTTCTTATCGCCAGTTAAAAAATACCACCTACTCGAATCGGCTTGTATCCTATTTGCAAATTCTTTGAGTTTTGCACTAGAATCTGTTTCGGGATCCACAGTAAACGAAACCAATTTAAAATCTTCTAATTTTTTAAAGTCATCCTGATTCTGCACTTTCTTCATGAGTGTCTGCATTGCGGGGCAGATGCTTGGGCATGAGGTGAAAAAGAAATTGGCGACATAAATCTTTCCTTCAAGTTCTTTGTCACCAAATGGCTTTCCATCCTGATCAATAAGCTTAAATGCAGGAATGCTATGATATGTTGTGTCGCCTTCCTTTTCTCCTGGGATTTTCGGTCCGAAATATCCCAGTTTTTTGATGTTATGTTTTCCAGTTGTTAGAACCAAATACGCAACAGATGGCACCAACAGGATTAATAATAGGATGGCTATTTTTTTCACCTTATTTCAATAAGTCTTGAAAGTATTGAAGAATGTGTTCGCCTTCAAACAGACATATGAAAATGAAATAGATAATCAATACCATTGGGAGTAAAATGGTTGTTCTCAAACTCTTTTTTTCATCACCTAGGTGCATAAAAACAAGAACAATGTATCCAGCTTTCACCAAAGTCATGATTATGTAAAACCATTTTATAAGCGTCCAAGTTCCCGGAGAAACGTGTGTTTTAGAAAAGTAAATTCCTACAAGTACTTCTACAATGGTGATTACTGAAAGTAATGCAGTAACCAAAAGTATTTTTTTGCGAACGGCACGACTTTGTTCAGGTGTGCGAGGACCGTGACCTGCGCTGTATTCGAAAGATTGATCAACTATTTGTTCCATGATAACGTGATAGTGTTAATTGGTCAGAGAAGGTAAAAGAATGTAAATACGAAAACCCAAACAAGGTCTACAAAGTGCCAGTAAAGTCCAGCTTTTTCAACCATTTCATAATGTCCACGTTTTTCGAAAACACCTGTATATGCTTGATACAAAATGATTGCATTAATCACCACTCCAGAAAATACGTGGAAGCCATGGAAACCAGTAATGAAGAAGAAGAAATCGGCAAATGCAGTGTGTCCGTATTCATTGTATTGAAGGTTTGCTCCTTGAACAAGAATATCGGTTGGAACACCATCTTTGATAACCGTTTTGATTACACCTTCGCTTCCAACGATGAAAGTATACCATTCCCAAGCTTGTGATCCAAGGAAGATTAATCCTCCAACCACTGTTAAACCTAGCCAGAAAATCACTCCTTTTTTATCATTGGAATGTCCTGCATCAACAGCTAGTACCATGGTAACGCTCGAAATGATGAGGATAAATGTCATCATACCTACATACAAAAGAGGCAAATGAGCATGTGTAAATGGAAAGTGGTGAAATACTTTTTCTACCAATGGCCAACTATCTGCATGCACGTGACGCGCATAACCAAGAGAAATTAATAGTGTTGAAAAAGAAAATGCATCAGAGATGAGGAAAAACCACATCATCAGTTTTCCGTAACTCGCGCCGAAAGGTGAAGTTCCTCCTTCCCAAAGTTTCTTGTTAGAGATGTCTAGTGTTGCGTTTTGAGACATGAATTGTAGATTCAGAATTTGGGTGCAAGTTTACCCAAAAATTCTATTAAAAAAGAGCATTTTTTCAGGAATTTCTTAAGAACCCGATTTTTTTTATTGCATGCACAATAAAAAGATGAAAAGATAGACCCAAAGTCCGTCAAGAAAATGCCAGAAAATACCGCAATGACGCACACCTGCGAGATTTTTTGAGTCGTATTTGTTTTGGAAAGATTTTTTCAAAATTACAGCACAATAAATTAATGCTGAAAAAATATGTGCCAAATGAACACCTGAAAGTATGTATAAGAAACTACCAGATGGATTAGATGTTTTCCCTGCAAAGTATATTCCTCCTTGAGTTAATTCACTCCATCCTAAAATTTGTGTTATGCAAAATCCGATTCCAAATAAAATTGTTAAGCCTAATGCATAAGTTATTTGTTTGTATTGATCTTTTTTTGCAGCAATAAGCGCCCAATTAACCGAAGCACTCGAAGCCAAAATAAGTCCGGTACTTACCCAAAACATAGTAGGAAGAGTAAATTGAAGCCAATTTCCGTCAGCTTGACGAACAATATACGCCGATGTTAAACCTGCGAATAACATCACACTGCTAAAAATACCGATGTACAATAAACTTCGGTTTACACGTTCGCGAAGTTCAATTTCTTCTTGATTTGGATTCGAAAGTGAATTCATAAAGTTAGGTTATAGTTTATCGATAAGTAGTGCCAATTGAACTACAGGTAAGTAAATAAAGGATGCATAAAGCAGTTTTCGAGCATCGCTAATTTCGAGTGTTGCATGTAATTTAATTGCTTTCACCATGAAATAAATACCACAAAGTGTAATAATAACGGCCGAAATTATTCCCGACATTCTGAAGAAATAGGGGAGAAGCCCAAACGGAATAATACTACCTGTATACACCATAATTTGCAGAGCGGATGTTTTAGAACGACCATCTTTTGCAGGTAACATTTCAAATCCCGCTTTTTTATAATCATCTTCAAGCATCCATGCGAGTGCCCAAAAATGGGGGAATTGCCAAATGAATTGTATTGCAAAAAGAATAATTGCTTGTAAACTCATCTCCCCAGTACAAGCAATCCATCCCAACATAGGAGGAATTGCACCAGGAATTGCACCAACAAAAACAGCAAAAGGGGTAATTTGTTTAAGTGGAGTGTAAATAGCTACATAGGAAACCAATGCCACAAGTCCTAAAATTCCGGACAATTGATTTACATATATCCAAAGGATTCCAATACCTAAAACTCCAATAATGGAGGAGAAAATTACGGCTTCAGTAACAGAAAGTCGGTCTTTGGGTAATGGTCGATTTTCTGTTCTGGTCATCATTTTATCGAGGTTTTTCTCAATAATTTGATTGAATGCATTGGAAGCGCCCGTGACTAAAAAACCACCAATTGTGAGTAAAATAGCAATGGTACTATCGGGTTTATCCGCTGCCATTAAATAGGAGACTATTGCCGAAAAAACGACAAGCGAAGCCAGTCTTAATTTAAGAAGCTGAACAAGATCCTTGATTTTGGAAAGGAAGGAAACGGATTCTGGAGAATGAGAAATTTCGTGTGCCAAAAAATATTCGTTGGAATGCTACAAAAATAGATAAATGATTGGCTCTACAAACAGAATTTAAATGCGATTTGTTCTTTAAAAATCATAATACCGATTAGGTAAAGCGGTTTTAAAACTGAAAAACACCCAATTGGTATTTTGGTTAATACGATTATTCTCCTGCATTCTTCGCGAAAGTGTTAATTCTATTCGCATATTAGTTCTGGTATTTATTAACCAAGACGCAGTTAATTCGGCAATTTTTACGGTGTTTTTCAATCCTTGTAAAATCGTGTTCCCATAAATATTGGGAACCATGGTTGGACCGCTTCCGATTTCGGCTGTACCTACAAAAATATTCTGCCCAACATTGCTTGAAACACCCAAACTATTCGTTGTATCGGAACCATATTGAATAAAATTCATTTTTGCTTGTAAGCCCAATCGCTTGTATCGATAACGAAGAAATTGAACATTCTCGATGAAATTAGCTCCAAGTGGATGGGCCAAAGCTTGTGCATAATGTGTGTAGCTCTGATCCGCCGTGAAATGTCCATAGGTGTAAGGCCTAACATAATTTAATTCGTTTTGCCAGGTGAGGTTTCGGATTCCTAAAAAGTCGTAAAACTTCCAACCAGCTTGAAAACCTTGTTTATTCGCCCACCAACCATTTCCAGCTTTCACTTCGTTCATCGAGAACTCATCGAGAATGATTTGTCCATACATCTGATATTTTTTCAAAATAAGGGCCTTGAAGTTTAGACCAATCAACACATTGTCGGGGGAGCCTCTTGAAAATTCTACGGGTCTGTAAAATATTATGGGGTTGAGGTAATTTACATCAAATCCTCTTCGTGTTCCGCTGGTGTCTCCTCCTTGCCAAACAATCGACTCGAAAAGTCCCACATTCAACCATTTTGTTGCATTATAACTTAAATGATGATAGGTTGCGAATTTTTGCAAATAACCTCCAAGCCCACTATTTGATGCATTTCCAATGTTCTGATAACTTACAAAAAGATTGGTGTAACGTATTTTCCAAAACGTGGTGCTGATCTTGAAATACGGATAATTGTATGCGTTGTCGGATAAAAATAAAGAGCGG
>JBBALS010000201.1:0-4504 GCA_040402915.1 Flavobacteriales bacterium | reverse complement strand
TTATTTAAAAACACACCTGTCGAATAAAAAGGGACATCTATAACGCTTCCCACACAAACAGTATCAGTAGGATTTGAAATTACTGCAGGTCCTAATGTTAGAATACTATTGGGGCAATTAATGATTGAAATACAAATGCTCGTATCGGAAATAATGATCGGATTTTGGTCAACCCGCACTACGCGAATTCGGTAACAATTTCCTGGGTTTAAATTGCTTGGTGATGGAAGTGTAAATAAAATCTGCTGTGTGTTTTGATTGTTCAGCTGATAAATTCCCATGGAGGTGTAATTTCCAAAACTTCCTAAATCGCTTGAAAGCTGCACCTCGTAAAAACCAGTACCACAAAGGGGAACGGGATTGCTGAAGAACAATAAAACTCCGTCGCCACGACACAATGGATTGGGCGAAATACTATCGAGCTCTAAGCGAATGTTATACACTTCGGGTGCATATTTTCCAACAACCCGAATACCATCAATTCCAATTGAACCGGTCGAACTTCCACCAGATCCGTCGTTTGTCCATCGAAAACCCAAACGCAAATTATTCTTATTGTCAAAGCCCTCGTCAAAAAATTCGACGTAATTCCATTGGGACTGATTGCTAAAAACCGCTCCCGGAATTGCCGTCCAAGCGCCTCCATCGGATTGGTAATACAATTGAGCACTAGCACCTGCATTTCCGACGCAGTTGAAATAAAATGCGATACGAACACTGTCGTAACCTAATGTGCAAAATCCAGATGTTGAGGTAAAACGATCAGATGCATCGCTGCTACTGAAATTCGCATTTCCAACATTTTGAGTACCTGCTGCAAACGAATCCTGAATGTGCAAATAATTACTGAATGGGGCAAAGTTGATTAATCCTCCGGTAGTACTGTCTTGGCTGATTGTATTAGGATAAATTCCTGCGCCGTTAAAGAGATTGTTTACGGTCCATAAATTTTGACCTGTATTCGTTCCAACCTCGTTCGAAGTATTTAAACCAAAAGCACCAGGCCCATTTTCAAAGTCTTCGGTGTAAATCAGAATGTTTTGCGCATCTATTTTGTGAAATGATAAAAATAACAGCGTAATGGCAAGGAAGAAGCGTGTAATTGAATATTTCATGCTGAATATATGAAAATATGAAGATGGGGTTTGGTAAAAATAACAAAAATATAATTGAAGCCACACGATATCATTTTTGATGCATGGAACTCAGATAAATTTTTAAATTTACCCAAAATGAAATTTACCTGGCAACATTTCTCTCTGATTATCATGCTGCTGATGTTTACAATAACGTCCAAAGCAACTCATTTGATGGGTGGTGAAATTACTTGGGCTTGTCAAGGCAATGGGAAATATATTTTTACCTTGAAGCTTTACAAAGATTGCCGAGATGCGTTTCAGATTCAGTATCCCATCAGTATTCGGGTTCATAACCATCCTTCCGTTTCCGTTATTCCGATGTCTGTACTTTCTATTACCGACATATCTCCGCAATGCAATGCCATGCTTCCGAATCCATCCTGTTTAGTTCAGGGACCTGCGGCATTGGATGGTTCCATTCAAGAGCACATCTTAACATCTGCTCCAATTACATTATCGGGAATACCGCCAGCACAAGGATGGATATTTACATACTCAAATTGTTGTCGAAATGCAGCCATCAGTAATTTGAATATTGATGCCACTAATTTACCTGGCTTCACATTGCGGGCTATCATGTATCCATATAATGGCATGAATGAATCTCCCTGTTTCGATTCATCGCCAGAATTTAAAGAACGACCATCGGCGGTAATTTGCAACGGAAACGTCTATTCATACAATCACAATGCATTCGATCGCGATAAAGATTCCTTGGTTTATGCTTTCGCCAACGCATTAGAAGACATTGCCGATAATGTAGCTTTTACTCCAACAAACCCTCCGGCAATTCCATACCCAATAGATCAATTTAGTGGACTTCCAGCATATTCAGTAACTAGTCCTTTGCCCGGTCCTTTGCAGAACAACAGTGTGCCGGCAACTTTAAATACTTTTACTGGAGAAATATCATTGCAGCCATTTTATACTGGCAGTTTTGTTACAGTTGTTAAAGTTTCATCTTACCGATGTGGGCAGCTTATTTCCGAAGTTTTTCGTGAAATTCAAGTGATCATTACCGATTGTGGAGTGAATAATCCTCCCCTTGTAACAGCTCCATTTGTAGATCCCATTTCAGGTTCTCCATCTTACTCTATAACAGTTCAAGCTGGACAAACGATAAACTTCGATTTACTCGGTTCAGAATTCGATGTTTTGCCAATTGGTGTGCCTCAAACCATGAGTGTAATGGCATCGGGCGGACAGTTTGGCGCTGGTTTTTCCGATGCATTATCGGGTTGTTACAATCCGCCTTGCGCTACGTTGAATCCTGCACCCAATCCCTCAATCGTACTTGTTAATAATCAACCCATTACGTTTAATTGGGAAACAACATGCGATCACTTGTATATAAACATCGACGAAGGATGTTATGCACCGCAAACTACCTACACCTTTGTAATCACGTTTCAAGATGATTTTTGTCCTGCGCCTCAGTTCATTCGAGCCACAATTACGGTTGTTGTTACTGCTCCACCTTTAACGCCATCGCCCTCGTTGAGATGTTTGGAAGTTTTACCCGCTGGAGATGTTAAACTTTCCTGGATTCCTTCAACCGATCCCCAAAGTGTCTTCAACAGTTACCATATTTTCAGAGCAAATTCCATCAATGGACCTTATACTGTAATCGATAGTATTTTCAATATCAATCAATCAACCTACACAGATTTAACTGGAGCTGGAGCCAATTTAGGTTCTGTGTTTTATATGATACGCGCGCGCTCTGGGTGTGGCGGAATTGTTTTCGCACCTGCGGCCGATACCCTGCAAACGCTGTATGTGAATGTGACCGATGCCGGTTCCGGTCAAATTGATATCGCTTGGAATGCGTTATCGAATCCATTATTGCCTTCTACTCAATTGCCTTATGCTATTGATAAGCAAATTTTACCCGCAGTTCTTTCGCCGTTTAATACAAGCAATACAACCAGTATTTCGGATGCAATGCTTGGCTGTTTGCAAACAATAAACTACCAAGTAAAGATTAACGATGCATCCGGTTGTATCTCAAAATCGAACATCGATGGAGGTCCGTTTAGCAACGATCAAGCACCCGATTCGCCTTTCTTGGATTCGATTTCTGTGCAAATTCTAGGGAATAATATTTTACTTGGATGGGAGGCTTCTGCATCAACCGATACAAGAGCGTATTATATTTTTCAGATGCAAAATGGGGTGGTAGTGAGTATTGATTCTGTGATTGGAATAAATACTACCAGCTTCATTGCATCAGGATTAAATCCCTCGAATGGACCTATTACGTTTGGGGTGTCCGCCATCGACAACTGCAATAATTTGGGCGATACCTCGGTTTTTCACAGCAGTATTTTTCTGCGTTACGATTTATCATCCTGCCTCAATCGTGTCGATTTATTTTGGAGTCCATATATCGGATGGGGAGCGCAACCCGATTCCTATCAGATTTATCAACAAGTCAATGCAGGTCCAATGGTTTTGGTCGGAACAAGCACAGGGAATGTAACAGTGTTCAGTATTTCCAATTTACTTTCAGGTGGCAATTACACATATTATGTGCGTGCGATTTTTAACGGAATGGCGGCTTCTAGCACATCCAATAAAATCGATTTCAATGCCGATGTGCAGGATTTACCACAATTCGCTTACTTAAGAAAAGCGACCGTTCTGCCAGATGGTTCGGTGTATTCGAAATGCTTTATCGATACAGCCTCCGATATTATTTCGTATCGAGTACTGAGGGCAGATTCTTGGAATGGGAGTTACCAAGTTATTTCAGAGAATTACCTCATTCCAAATTCAGTTTATGCCGATTTTACAGATGTTTCGGCTGTGTCGTCTTTCCAAAGTTATTCCTATAAATACCAGTTAATTGATAAATGCGATAGTGCATCCAAGGAATCGAATCGTGCAAGAACCATTTATCTAAAGGGCATTGCCGATGATGGCTTTTTGAATAAGCTGGAATGGAATACCTATGGCGATTGGGATGCAGGAGTAAATCAGTACAATGTGTTTCGGTCGCTCAATCATGGTCAAACGTATTCAGCATTAGTTAACAATCAAATCGATACAACCTACCGCGACAATGTTGCAGAAATCGTTGATACATTAATAGAATACTGTTATTATGTTCAAGCCATCGAACAAAATGGCAATCAATATAATTTTAGGGATACGAGTTATAGCAACCGAATTTGCATTCTTCAAAAACCAACCTTATACATTCCCACTGCATTTATTCCTGGCAATTTTGGAGGGAATAATGAATTTAAACCCATCGGATTGTTTGAGAAATTGGCTACAGAATATGAATTCATGATTTTTAACCGTTGGGGCGAACGCATATTTTACACGAAGGATCCCGAACAAGCTTGGGATGGAAAATA
>JBBALS010000200.1:0-4513 GCA_040402915.1 Flavobacteriales bacterium | reverse complement strand
TTTCCATTACACCTCTAGAACGAACGGTAACATCTGGATTTAATACCATTTTACCTAAATCATCGTACATGTTGAAATCAAATTCAGCATTTTCGTTATAACGGAACCAGTTGAATCGACGTACTTTATATGGACAGTTATTTGCGCAATAACGTGTTCCGATACATCGATTGTAAGTCATTTGGTTTAACCCTTCCAAACTATGTGTTGTAGCTAGAACAGGACAAACTGTTTCGCAGGGAGCATGATTACAATGCTGGCACATTACAGGTTGGAAAACAACTTCTAAAGTATCTGAAGAAGAAGGAACTTCCATTTTCAGGAATTTATCAATTGCACCAACTCCATCTTTTTCAGCTACTTCTTCATTCATATCGGAAGAATAGTAGCGGTCAATACGCATCCAGTGCATTTCGCGACTTCTGCGAACTTCATCTTTACCTACAACTGGGACGTTATTTTCTGCAGTACAACTGATAACACAAGAACCACAACCAATACAAGAATTCAGGTCGATCGCCATATTCCAGAAATGGTTAGTATTCTTGAAGCTACCCCATAAATCTAATTCTTTAGCTGATGCCTTACCTTCAATTTTAGTATTGGAAAGGTTAGTAGCATAGAGTAAATCTTCGTTTCCTGCTTTTGAATCTTTTTTGTATTCTTCCAATGTCGCTTCTTTCACAATCTGACGACCCATCATGGTATGATGCGTTTGAGTTGCAGCGATATGATATTTTGCTTTACTTTCAGAAACAGTAATTCCTGAAGCATTATATTGGAATGTATTATCGTTAAATGTTACGAATGGGAATGCATTAGCACCAATTCCATTTGCCGTCTTTCCTGAAGCAGTTCTTCCATAACCAAGAGCAATTGCAATAACTCCTTTCGGAATTCCTGGTTGAGCAACAACTGGTAATTGAACTGAAGTTGTGCCCGATTTAACTTCAACTACATCGGATTCTTGTTCTTGACCCATTAATGTATTGAATCCTTTTTCCTTCATTTCTTCAGGATTCATCAATACGTAATTATCCCAAGTTACTTTGGTAATAGGATCAGGAAGTTCTTGTAGCCAAGGATTGTTAGCTTGATTACCTGTTCCGGCTCCTGTTTTTTGATAGATAACTAATTCAATTCCAGATGATCTTCCAGCTTTCGCTAAAATTGCAGAAGCTGCAATAGTAATGTCTGTATTTACAACTGCAGTTGTTACTGGAGATGTTGAAACAATAGGAACAATTTTAATTGATTCAGAAGCAGCAGACGTTGCTAATGGCTCAACAACAGCACTTACAGGAGTCGCACTAGCCATAACTCCATCATGTAATGATTTATACCAAAAATCAATGAATGTTATGTATCCTGAAGAGGATGGGAAAATAGTTGTTTCCCAAATCTTAGAAATATAATCGTGTGCATTTGTTGTATTGCCCGCCCAAGTCAATAAACTCTCAAGTACTTGACGAGATTTGAATAATGGATTTATGGTTGGTTGCCCAAGTGTGAAATGTCCTTTACGTGGATTTGCATCTAACCAAGATTCTAAGTAGTGGTGATCTGGAGCAATAACTTTACAAGCAGCAGCTGTTTCGTCAACTCGGTCGGAGAAAGAAACGGATAAACTTACTCTAGAAAGAGCATCTTTAAATGCTGATCCATTTGGTAAAGAATAAACAGGATTTACATTGTGAATTAATACAGCAGATATTTTACCTGCTACTATTTCAGAAACGAATGTGTTAACTGCTAAATCATTTCCTTGGCGAGTAAAATCTTCAACATTCTTGTTGATAGAAGTTCCATAAGATCCAAGATGTGTGTTAATTGCATTTACAACTTGTTGAATATGTGCATCGTTAATTCCACAAACAACTAATGCTTTACCTTTTCTAGCATTTAATTCTTTAGCCAAATCAACAATAGCTGAATCTTTTGCATCTAAACTTTTCGAAGGAAGGTTTTTCCCTGTTAGTTTATTGTAAAGATTGATTACTGCAAGACCAATTTGAGACGGTTTTAAAGCAATTCTTTTATCAGCATTCGAACCTGTAACACTTAAATTTGATTCAATTTGAAAGTGGCGAGACATTTTTTTCTCGTCTTTATTCAATTTTCTAGTTGATGAATATTGACGAGAATGCTCAACTGGACTTAGCCAATTTGTTAGGAAGTCACATTCAATACCAACTACAATTTCTGCATTTTCGAAATTGTAAGTAGGGATAAATGATTTTCCAAATGAAGCAAGATTCGCATCGGCAATACCTTTGTATGAAATGGTATCGTAAGTAATAACTTGTGAGGTTGGATATTTTGTGGTGAATTCTGCCAAAGCAGATTTTACGGAAGGACTAATAATCGTAGATGTAAGTATGCGTATAGCACCTCCAGCAGCAGCAATTCCCGCTAATTTAGAAGATACTTCTGCATCAACAGCTTTCCAATCACTGTCTTTCCCATTCAACATTGGATTTTGAATACGAGCACTATCGTATAATGAGAGAACCGATGCTTGAACACGAGCATGAGAACCTCCCTTTGTAATGGAGCAAAGTTCATTACCATCCACTTTAATTGGACGACCTTCTCGTGTTTTAACTAAAACTCCTGCAAAGTCATTACCATCCCAATGCGTTGATGCATAATAATTAGCAACGCCAGGAGTAATTTCTTCTGGTTTATTGAGGTAAGGTATTGCCTTGCGAACTGGTGTTTCACATGCAGCTAATGATGCAGCGGTAACACTAAATCCTAGGAATTTTAAAAAATCTCTACGGTTTGTTGATGTATCAACGATGCTTTCGTCACCGAGGAATTTATCAACCGGAAGGTCTTCTGCAAATTCATTTTGCTGAAGCTTTACGAACTCAGGTGTACCTTGAAGTTCTTCTATTCCTTTCCAGTATTTCTTCGAATTGCTCATACTTCGTAAAAGTCCGGGTTATGCAGGATGTTGTGAATCAATAATGACATTTAGAGCATTCCAAACCTCCGATTTTTCCAATCGTAAATTTGTCGCCTTTTTTATATGCAGGATCATTAACGAATTGCTTGTGAAGCTCTTCGTAATATTTGTTGTCTTTGTAATCAACTTCTGTCTTGCGGTGACAATCAATACACCATCCCATCGTAAGTGGAGAATATTGTTTCACTACAGCCATTGAATCTACAGCACCGTGACATTCTGTACATTCAATTTTTCCAACTTTAACGTGTTGGCTGTGATTGAAATAAACGTGGTCAGGAAGATTATGAACTCTTATCCATTCGATTGGCTTTTTATTTGGTCCATATACGCGTGTTTCTGGATTATAATCCAAAGCAGCATAAATTTTTCCGATCTCAACTTTACCATCGACAGGCCCCTCTTGAATGTAAGCATGACAATTCATACATACATTGGCAGATGGAATATTTGCATGTTTTGATTTTTCAACACCGCTGTGACAATAAACACAAGCAATTTGGTTTTGTCCGGCGTGAATTTGGTGTGAAAATTTGATTGGTTGCTCTGGCGCATATCCTTGATAAATACCAATTCCCATTAATCCATCCCAGCCTTGTTTCAATAACCAGCTAACGAAAAACAATCCGACTAAAGCAACTATCTTTTTATTATTTGAAGCCCAATATCTGAAAGTCTTGTATGGACTTAACACAGGTTTGATTTCTGTAACGATACCCTGTTTTTCGTCACTTAAAGACTTTAAGGATTTATTAACAGTTCCAAGAACACGGATTAAAATAATTAGTAATAAACCAACTACTAATAATACATAAAAGTAAGTATCGCTATTAGTTCCGCTATCTCCTGCACCAGTTACTGCAGTTTTTGCATCAGCTGTTGTTGCAACTGGAGCATCTCCACCTTTATCAGCCCAATCTATAACTGCTATAATTTCAGCATCCGATAGTGCTTGAGCAGGCATTATTGATTTACCGTATTGCTCATAAAGCTTGTTTGCATAGGCGTCTCCCGTCTTGAGAAATTCTGTAGAATTCTTTACCCAAGAGATAAGTTTCGCTTCATCAGTCCATCGGGCACGAATTCCCTTAAGGCCTGGTCCAACTAATTTTTGGTCGGTTGGTTTATGGCAGGAAGCACAATTGCCTTTAAACAACTTAGCTCCATCTTGAGCGAAAGTTGATGTAGATGTAATTGCGACAGTAAAACATACTGCCAAAAATCTTAATATGTTTGAACGGAATAGATGCATAGACCAGCAAGGATGAATCCTATTTTAGTTTTAACGGGTGCAAATTTAGTTGGAATCACTATAAATCATTAATTATTTTGACTTTGTTTTTAATTTAGAATGATTCTAAATTACACTCGACTACTCTTTAAGCAATAAATTAATATTCTTTAAATCTTTCGTTCAAATTCTCAGTTAGTTATGAATTTTTAGATTAAATAGTTATTAGATTAAGTTTATTTTAATGAACATTATTTATGTGAAATGTTGATAAAACCTTCTTATTTTCGCCCTTAAAGAGTAGTCGAGTG
>JBBALS010000199.1:0-4532 GCA_040402915.1 Flavobacteriales bacterium | reverse complement strand
TATACGGCTAATTTACTAACAATTAGTTGTTTATGGTTTTTTGTCGTGTACTAAGCAGAAATTCATTAAACAATAAGATAAATATTGTTTAATGAATAATTTATTTTAGTGCATCAGCGATACCTCAATAATCAGCAAACAATCGCTTTTAGTAGCAGCATCCAAAATCGATTCGACACAGCAACGAAAATTGAATTCCAACATGAAATTGTACGCTTAGTTTTTAGCGTTCTTCAATTGTTGAATTGCCAAAAGGGGTGATGGCTTATTGAAAACAGAACTTCCCGCAACAAATACATCGGCCCCTGCTTCAATTAACTCGAGTATGTTATTTTCATCTACACCTCCATCCACTTCAATAATGGCTTTGCTTTGATGTTGAACAAGCAAGCGTTTTAATGCCCATACTTTTTGAGTGGTATGTGGAATGAATTTTTGTCCGCCAAATCCCGGATTTACACTCATTAATAAAAACATATCCGCATCGTGGAGAATATCTTCGAGCTGATTTATGGGCGTTCCTGGATTGATAGCTACACCTGCTTTGATTCCTAATGAGCGTATTTTCTGAAGTGTGCGGTGAATATGATTACATGCTTCCAAATGAACGGTAATGGTATCGGCTCCACATTTTGCAAATTCTTCGAGGTAGCGATCGGGTTCTACAATCATTAAATGCACATCGAGTGGTTTTTGAGAGAGCAGTTTTACATGCTTCAGAATCGGAAAACCGAATGAAATGTTGGGAACAAATACACCATCCATCACATCCACATGAAACCAATCGGCTTCACTTTCATTAATCAATTGAATGTCTTTACTCAGATTGTTAAAATCTGCCGAAAGGATAGATGGAGCAATAAGATGATTCATGCGCAAATATATTTGTTCTTTTTATCATTCTGAACTTTTGAAATTCAAATTTAACATTGAGACGATTCTTTCTAAACGTTACGGATTCCAAGAAATCGTTCCATCTTCATTTTCCTTAATAATTCGTTCATCCATCCAAATGCGCATTTTTTCTAAGAAAATAGCTGGGTCTTCGGAAAATAATTTAACGAGATCATCGGGTTTGAGAGAGTCATTCTCCAATATTGATTGAAGCTGTGAAAGCAAACGATTATTAGTAGAGATTTCTTGATCACTTTTACTTTTATCGAGACAAACATCGCAATATCCACAATTACGCAGGTTCTTTTCACCAAAATATTCGACCAAAAAAGAGGATCTACATTGTGTATCTTCTTCCGCATAATCAAGCATGGCTTGCATTCTAGTTAATGCTGCTACACGACGTTCTTCATAACGTTTTAAAGACAAAGGGATTCTTTCGGGATGTTGACGGCCAAGAGTAAAGTAAATCTGAGGTTCATCGTTCGATGCTACATAATGTATTACTCCCGATTTATGTAAAAACGCCAACATTTCTTTGATCCGATTCAATTGAATATTGCAGCGTTCAGATAAATCGTTCTCACGGATTTGAATAAACTCCTGAAAAATTCCACCGTAGGATCGCAAGAGCGTTTTTAACAAAACATCATAACTCGGATTTTGAATTTCAAAATCATACAGTTCATGCTGTGAGACAGGGATGAAAATGCGACTTGGCTGATAATGATTTTCTTGTAAACTGAGTAAACCTTCTGTTTCTAAAAAACGCAAAGCCGAATAGCAATCTACTGGATGTTGCTTATAACGTAAGGAGAAATTACCCAAGTCGAAGGGAAACGATTGCTCTAATCCCGAACCTACGGGCAATTGCAAGTAGTTTCCAAGCCAATTGTAAACCGATTTAATAAAGTCAAATCCTGGAAATGAGCGATTGAATCGTTCTTCAAAATCGCTTTTGTCACCTTGGTCACTTAGCAACACAGCAAAGGCTTTATTGCCATCTCTTCCTGCGCGACCAGCTTCTTGAAAATACGCTTCTGGTGAATCGGGCAATTCCAAATGCACCACACTGCGTACATCGCTTTTGTCGATGCCCATTCCAAATGCATTGGTGCACACTATTACACGAATGCGTCCTTCAATCCAATGCAATTGTCTGATATTTCGTGTGGCTCCATCCAAACCAGCATGATAATATGAAGCAGAAATTCCTGATTCAATCAACAAATCCGAAACTTCTTTGCACCGCTTTCGGTTTCTTACGTAGACCACCGAGCTTCCTTGAATTTTTTCAAGAATACGAAGGAGTTGAGCCGGTTTGTTTTCTGTGTGACGAACAATATAAGCTAAGTTGGGTCGGACAAAGCTCTTCTTGAATCGTTTGTTTTTGGTAAATAAAAGTTTGGCTTCAATATCATCGCACACTTCGGGCGTTGCCGTGGCCGTTAATGCAATGACCGGTATGTTTGGAAGGAATTGCCGGATTTCTGCAATCTGCAAATAGCTGGGTCTGAAATCATAACCCCACTGCGAAATGCAATGCGCTTCATCGACAGCAATTAATCCCAGATTCATTTTATTGAGTGCATTTAAGAAACGCTCCGTTTTTAATCGTTCGGGCGATACATATAAGAATTGCAATTCTCCGTCTATGCAACGGTTAAGCAACAAATCTACTTCATCTGATTTCATTGATGATGATATCATTCCCGCCTTGATTCCTCTTTTTTCTAGGTTCTCCACTTGGTCCCTCATTAATGCAATCAAGGGCGAAACGACAATGCATAATTTTTCGTTGCAGAGCGCGGGTACTTGAAAGCAAAGCGATTTTCCACCACCAGTAGGAAGTAAAGCTAACGTATCGAAACCATCCAAAACAGATTGAATTATTTCCAATTGTAAGGATCGAAACTTGGAAAATCCCCAATATTGCTGAAGTATATCTTGCGGATTTAACATTTGGCAATTTACTTTATTCCTGCATTATTTAACAGGTATTGAGCACGCCAGCTAATAGAGCCCATAGGAATTGGAACAAGTTCATAGCCCAACTCTTGATAAACAGATTCCAATGCACGATGAACTTTCAACGCCATCGCAAAATCTTCTTTTCGTTCAGCATCTCGATGGAAAATAGCCTCCCAAGGTGGTGTGATGTAAACAATGGGATCATATTTGAAATCTTGACACAATTGCCAAATTTCTTCAGGTATTTCTTTCTTTTCTTTTCTTAAAAAACCTGCAATGTCGGGTAAACCTCGGTCGTAAAACCGTATGCTATTTTCGCCCAATGCATATTGATTAATTCTTCCTTGTAAAACCTGCTCCGAAAATGAAGTGATATCTAGCCAGGGTAGGGCAGTGCCGCCAATTTCCACTTCGTCATGAATAATTTGACGTGCTATTTCATGAAAAACAGAAAAACCCATACGCTCCAATTCCTGTATGATACTGGATTTTCCGAAGCCCGGACCACCTGTGAGTAAAATGCGTTTGGTCACGAGTTAAAAATTCATCAAGGGTAAATACTCTAAAATTAATCGGTTTTAAAAAGTGATGGGAAGCTTATGACAACAATCGCCACTTCAAAATGCCCAAACGATGCAGGAAATAGCGCATCGAAACATGTAAGACACCTAATCCATAAATGGAAGAGCGTTTGAAATTGATGGAGGATGCTTCATCGAAATACTTCGTCGGACATGTAATTTCGGCGATTTCATATCCTTTTGAAAAGATTTGCGCGATCATTTGATTATCGAAAATGAAATCGTCGGAGTTTGGAGATAGATCGATAGTGCGTAAAACTTCACCCGAAAACGCACGAAACCCTGTATGGTATTCCGATAGTTTTTGATTCATTAATAAGTTTTGTGAAAATGTTAGGAAGCGATTTGCAACATACTTGTATAGAGGCATACCTCCTTTGCGCGCACCTTTTCCTAAAATGCGACTCCCAAAAACGACCGGGTACAAATCATTCGCGATAATGGCAACCATCGAGTGAATTAGCAATGGTGTATATTGATAATCAGGATGCAGCATAATCACCACATCGGCATTCAGCTCCATTGCTTTAGCGTAGCAGGTTTTCTGGTTTCCGCCGTAACCTTTGTTTTGTTCGTGTCTAATAACGTGGGTTATTCCCAACTTTTTGGCCAGTTCGGAGGTGTTGTCTTTACTATGATCATCAACAAGTACTACGTCATCTACAATATCGAAGGGGATTTCGCGGTATGTTTTCTCTAATGTTTGGGCGGCATTGTAAGCTGGTAATACCACCACCACTTTTTTATTGTTAAACATGCTGCGAAAATAGAAAAATTTAAGTTTGAGGATTCATGATTTCTTACCGCTGAGTTTCGGTCTATCATATCGCTAATTTACACGTGGATTATATTCAATCACCCAAATTTACAGCGATTTATTTAAATTTTAACGAACAATTTATCGAAATGAAATGTTTGTACGATCGAGTAAAATGAAAAGATTTCGAATTTAATCGGACTTCATTTTATTTATCAACAATTCTGCTCAAAATTGTTTAAAATTTAATGATAATTAATTTGCAGATAAAGTTTCTTTTTGTATACTCGTAACTTACATATTTAGATGAAAGCCCATCATGGGAGAAT
>JBBALS010000198.1:0-4566 GCA_040402915.1 Flavobacteriales bacterium | reverse complement strand
CACATTAGCACATCAGCACATCGAACACATTAACCCATCTTCAATCCGATAGCTATCGGATTTCCAAATCTTCAAATTTTCAAATCAAAATATCACTTCCTCTTATCCAACTCATCACGAATTTTACCTGCTTTTTCGTAGGCTTCATCTTCGATTGCTGCGTTAAGCATTTGTTTTAAATCGGCTTCACTCTTTCCGCTAAACTCATTTCCGGATTCTGCAGAGCTTGGGGTTGCTTCTGAGGTAATTTGAGTTTCGGGCAATACGTGTTCTTCGGAGCTAGGAGATTCGTCAATAAGAATTCCGGCTGAACTTAAGATGAATTCGAAAGTATAAATCGGGCAATTAAATCGAACAGCCAAGGCAATGGCATCACTTGTACGTGCATCTACTTCAACGTCGTTGGCACCATTTTGTTGACAAATCAACTTCGCATAAAAAATACCTTCTATGAGATTGTAAATCAAAACTTCCTTAATATTTACCGAAAACGCTTCGGCAAATGATTTAAATAAATCGTGCGTTAATGGGCGAGAAGGAGCCATTTTTTCGAGCTCTATCGCGATAGCCTGAGCTTCAAAGCCTCCAATAATAATTGGTAGTCGACGTTTTCCTCCGCTTTCGCCCAACACAAGGGCATAAGCGCCGCTTTGTGTTTGACTATAAGAAAGTTTGGATATTTCGAGTTTAATTTTCTTCATAGCTAATCTTATCGTGAAACTTAAAATGCACAAACAACATGGTTAAATGTTAGCTATTTTGCTCTTTAAATTTACGAAAAGCATCGTTAAGTTTCGGAACAATTTCAAATGCATCTCCCACAACTCCATAATCGGCAGCTTTAAAGAAAGGAGCTTCAGAATCTTTGTTAATAACAACGATAACTTTAGATCCGTTTACACCCGCAAGATGTTGAATTGCACCGGAAATACCAATTGCAATATACAGATTGGGACGAATTGCGATTCCTGTTTGTCCTACATGTTCGTGATGAGGACGCCATCCAATATCCGCAACCGGACGCGAGCAAGCAGTTGCAGCTCCAAGTATTTTTGCCAATTCTACTACCATTCCCCAATTTTCGGGACCTTTCATACCACGACCAGCAGAAACTACCAATTCAGCACCAGGTAATGGAATTTCTCCATCGGTTTGATGAATACGTTCTTCAACCTTTAACAAAGAAGTAAATGAATCACATATTTCGATGAATGAACTCACTGAAGCAGATCCACCTGTGAGCTGAACTGGAACTGAATTTGGTAAAAGGGTGATAATTTTTTTATCCGTTGTGATGGTGAATTCAGCAGATGCTTTACCGGAAAAAACATTTTTTCTTACCGAAAAATCCCCATTGGTTTGTGGAAGCGATACAGCCCCAGAAACTAATCCAGCATGAAGCAATGCCGATAGGCGAGGAGCAACCGCTTTTCCAGTTCGGTTATGACTCATGATTAATAGATCAGCTCCAACCTTTTCCATTGCCGCAATAACAAGTTTACTTATTAATTGAGGATCGAATTGATTTAGTTTGGAGCTGTCCGATTTTAAAACATTTCCAATTCCATATTCTCCAGCTTTAGACAGTTCTTCGTCAGAACCAGCGCCCAACGATAAAAGAGTTGCTGTTGTTCCTAATTGCTTAGCAACCTGAGCTCCGTATGAAATTGCTTCCAAAGAAGCTTTGTTGTATTTACCCTTAGATGTTTCGGTAACGATAAGTATAGCCATGATTTAAATAACTTTTGCTTCTGAATGAAGGAGTTCGACAAGTTGGTCCATGTTAGAGGGGTCAATCAGTTTAACAGCCGATTTAGGTGCAGGTAAAGTAAATTCTTTCACCTTCACTAAAGGGTCAACCGATGATGCAATAACCTCAATATTCTTCGTACGTGCAGCCATAATTCCACGCATATTTGGAATGCGTGCTTCGGCCATTCCTTTGGCGCATGAAATCACACAAGGTAAAGCGGTTGTTATTATTTCAACACCTCCTTCAATATCCACTTCAGTAACCGAATTACTTCCTTGAATATCGAGTTTTGATGCTAATGATATAAATGGTAAATCCAAAAATCCACCAAGCATTCCGCCTACTTCCGATCCATTATAATCGATGGTTTCTTTTCCAGCCAGTATTAAATCAAAGCCTTTGTCTTTTGCATAATCTGCAATAGATTTAGCTGTTGAGAAAGCATCTGCCGGTTCAGAATCAATGCGAACTGCATCGTCGGCGCCAATGGCTAATGCTTTACGAATAATAGGTTCTACAGCAGCAGAGCCAACAGTTATGATGGTCACATTGCCACCTATGGTTTCTTTCAATTCAAGTGCTCTTACCAATGCATACCATTCGTCGTAAGGATTAACAATGTATTGAACCTTATCCTCGTTAAACTTGGTATTGTTATCCGTAAAGGATATTTTACTGGTGGTATCAGGGACCTGACTGATGCAAACAAGTATCTTCATGTAGTCGGTATTGAGTGATTTTTGGGAGTGCAAATGTAATGAAAAAGTGTACCTGATGATTTGTTTTATGAGGATATATTCATAAACAATTTCATGTTTACAATCCTTAAATACTTAGATAAACATCTATAAATCTGTTTAAGTACATAGTCGGAATTTACACTTATTATTTATGTAAAAAGCTAATATGGATGAGTTTAAGTCTTAATTAACAGAAATGTTCAAAACTATTTCCAGGAAATTATCTCGCATGAGGGAAACGAATAGTTAAATTTGGTGAAAATTCAAGATTATGGCATTGGAAGTAAATGGAAAACTAGTAAAAGTAATGACTCAAGTTACAGGTGAAGGAGCCAAAGGACCTTGGGTTAAACAAGAATTTGTAATTGAAACGTTTGATCAATACCCTAAAAAAGTATGTTGCTCAGTTTGGGGCGACAAAGTGGATCAATTGCGTCGCTTTCAACCTGGTGAAGATATTAAAGTGAGTTTCAATTTGGAATCGCGCGAATACAATGAACGCTGGTTTACGGAGGTTCGTGTATGGAAATTAGATCCAGCAGGTGCAATTTCTGCTAATCCAGGTCAAGCAATTCCTACTTATCAAACTCCTGCTCCTGCTCCAGCACCTATGAATGCGCCTGGTCAGAACTTTCAACAAGCACCTCCTGCTTCAAGTGCTCCCAATTATTTTGAATCGAACGAGGATAGTAACGACTTGCCTTTTTAATTTCGATTTTAATGCAACATTCTCTGGATTTTCTGAAACAGCTGCAAAGCAACAATACCCGAGAATGGTTCGAAAAACACCGTTCTGAATATGAAGTTTCAAAAAAAGAACTTCAGGATTTAACCGCTGTTTTGATTCAGGAGATTGGCAAGTTTGATGCAGGCGTATTGAAGTTAAGTCCTAAAGACTGCATTTTTAGAATTAATAGAGACGTCAGATTTTCAAAAAACAAAGCACCTTATAAGAATAATATAGGTGCTGCTTTTACTGATGGAGGAAAGAAATCGCCCAAGGCTGGATATTACATTCAGATTCAGCCTGGGGCTTCTTTTATTGCAGCTGGTGTTTGGATGCCCGAAGCTCCAATTTTGCAATCTATTCGACAAGAAATATATTTCAACCACATTAACCTTCTTGGTATTATTGGTAAAGGGAATTTACAGAGTATGTTTAGTACGATGGGAGACCATCAATTGAAAACTGCTCCTAAAGGTTATGATAAAGACCATCCCGCAATTGATCTTCTGCGCTACAAGAGTTTTGTTTTAAGTCGCTCATTGAGTGATAAAGAAGTTCTTTCTAAAGATTTCGCTCTTAAAGCAGCATCGATTTTTAAAGAAATGTCTCCGTTTATAGAATTTCTTAATTCGGCAATTTCGCTTTCCGAAAATTGATTAGGAAGCTTGTCCGATAAGCCAACCAGCTGCTAGCAGTAAAAAGGTTAATGCAATTGCCAATAAAATATGTACTGAATCTTTACTAATCAAATCACTCTTTTTTTGATTAGTAAATGTATTTAAGGGGACATTTAATAAATCAACTTGTTCGTCAAGAGGTGCGTCGATTTCCAATGAACTATGAAGAGAAGTTGAGTTCGAATCATCAGAAATAGGGGAATCACATACAATCTCTTTCGATTGAATGTCAGTTGAAATAGGTATTTCTAAATCATTTATTTCTTCATGTAATTCAATGGATAGGTCGTTATCAATTGAAATATCTTCAATATTACCATCCTTTTTTAAATCGCCATCTTTATCAATTGACTCTAGAATTGGTAGTTGATCCGAATGATTGGGAATGACCTCAGTATCACGGATAGTATTAGAAACATGCAATTCTTCATTTGCTATTTCACTTTCTGAAGTACTAGTAATCCCAATTGATTTATCGTCACTGGAAATACTAGTCTCGTTGATTGTTTGTAATTTTTCAACTGTCTCAATTTTTGAAATGGTATTTTCAATTCGTTCCAGTTGTGCTTCTGTTTCAATAAGAGAATTAGCTAGCTCTTTAGATGCATCGCCTGTATTAAAATGATTCAAATTGTTGTTTGAACCCGAATCAACAAGCGCTGACTTATG
>JBBALS010000197.1:0-4573 GCA_040402915.1 Flavobacteriales bacterium | reverse complement strand
TGTTTCCACCAGAAAAGCTCACAATTTGATCAAACATCGACAATGCATCACGCAAGCCTCCATCGGCTTTTTGAGCAATAACATGAAGTGCATCTGCCTCGACTGCAATTTGTTCGCTATTGGCAACGTAGTTTAAATGATTTGCAATGTCTTCGACTTTAATTCGATTGAATGTAAATACTTGACAACGTGATAAAATAGTTGGTAAAATTTTATGTCGCTCGGTAGTTGCTAAAATGAAAATGGCATGAGCTGGAGGTTCTTCCAAGGTCTTCAAAAAAGCATTGAAAGCCGATGAGCTCAACATATGAACCTCATCAATGATATAAATGGAGTACTTCCCAACCTGAGGTGTAAAACGCACTTGGTCAATAAGTGCGCGCATATCATCTACCGAATTGTTGGATGCTGCATCCAATTCATGGATGTTAAATGAAGAGTTTAAATTAAACGATAAACAGCTTTCGCATTCATTACAGGGATCATTATCTTGACTCAGAGAAAAGCAGTTAATGGTCTTCGCTAAAATTCGAGCGCACGTTGTTTTACCTACACCTCGAGGTCCACAAAAAAGAAATGCTTGCGCCAATTGGTTATTGCGAATGGCATTTTTCAAGGTGCTGGTTATAGTCTCTTGTCCAACTACCGTTTTAAATGTAACGGGACGATATTTTCTGGCGGAGACGATATAATTTTCCATTTAACAAATATAATTCGAAGGGGCAAATAAATGGAGTTTGTTAACATCTTTTGGTATTGAATTCATGCTTGCTGAATTCTATGAATTTCAAAGGGTTGGACCTATGTATCAAAGAAAAAATGAAGATTAATTTCGGCAATACAATACTAACGCGATGTTCATTTGAAACCAATCTAAAAATTAGAAACGGTATCCGCTCCAATAAGATTCTTGATGGAAATATTAGCGAATCAGCAAAAGGGTACCGTTTTTATAAAATGGATTTCCTTCGGTATCGTGCGCAACTAATTTGTAAACATAAAGACCATCAGGAAGAATTTCACCAGAATTCATTTTACCGTCCCAGGTTTGATTAGGATTTTGAATGACAAACACTTCTTCACCCCAAGAATCAAAAATGAGGATCTGTAACTTTTCAATGCCAATTCCTAAAATGCCAAAAACATCATTCACACCATCATTGTTGGGCGAGAATGCGTTTGGGACATAAAAGTCATTTGGGAATTTTGCATTTATATAATAGATCTCTTTATCAACACATCCGCCTACATTGCTGCATTCGTGCATGATTTCATACGTGCCTGTTTGGGTAAAAACAAGTGCATTTTCGTCAGTGAAATTCTGTAAAACACCATCCAAATACCAAGCGCAATTATCACCCGAATTATCTGTTGGAACGAGTGTAGCGGTTAACGGCAACATGCCGGGATTATCGAGTTCTACATCAAAACTCGCATCTGCCGAAACATCAACCACCGTAACAAAATCGGTTGATGTATTGCAAAATCCAACAACATTGAGCGTGTAAACTCCTGCCTCAAGAACTGCAATTGATTGAGTCGTTTCGCCAGTTGACCAGCTGTTTCCTGTAAGTTCGGACGATTGTAACGTGACCACCTCTGGCAAACATGCTTCGATAATTGAGTTGCCAACAATAGAGGCATTTACAGGAAGCTCAACAGTGAAATTGATATTTGAAACATTGCTAGTACAACCATTTGTTTCTCCATTGACATAATAAGTTGGTATACTTGAACTCGAAATCTGTAAGCTGTTTCCCGTTCCAACTAGATTTGTTAATGCTGCATCTGAATACCAATTTATTGAAGTCGCATTAGACGTTGTTGTTATACTTGGAAAACTAGTTCCTGAGCACCATTGAATTTGGGTAGGTAAACCACTAAGCGATGGCGTTGATTTAACAGTAATATCAACAGTTACTGCATTGGAATGACAACTTGCTGTTCCGTCATACACATAATATGTTGGAATATTCGAATCAGTAATTTGGAAGCTATTTCCTGTTCCAACAAGAATGCTCAATGCCGCATCCGAAAACCAGTTTAATGAAGTTGTTGAGGATGTTGCAGTAATGCCAGGTAAACTCGATCCAGAGCACCATTCAATTAATGCAGGCAAAACAGGTGAAGTTGGTGTTGGATTAACTGTAATGCTTACTGATGTTGGAGTTGAATGGCAAGTAGAAGTTCCTTGATACGCATAGTAAGTCGCAGAATTTGCCGCTGGAGTGAATGAGCTTGAAGAATTTACTTGATTGCTGAGTGCATTATCGCTGAACCAAAATGCAGAAAGTCCGCTGCTTGGTGTGGTACTTAATGCTGTCATGGTTTCGCCACTGCAGTATGCAGTATTTCCCGAAATAACCAATTGACTAGGTTGGGGATTTACTGTAAGTGTTTGTGTTGAAGTTTGAGCGCAAGTGCCTGAACCTAAGGTATAAGTAATGCTTTGTGTTCCTGCTGAAGGATCAAAGTTCGAACCTGTTACACCTGTTCCTGACCATGTTCCTCCGGTAGTTCCGGTAATAAGCGTATTCAAATCGATTGTTCCTTGATTAGAACAAACCGAAGTGCTTGTCCATGTGGGATTTCCAACGCCTGATGCTAAAACAGAAATAGATTGTGTTAGAAAAACTGGGCTTCCACAGAGTGGGGTGTATGTATAAGTAATACTTTGATTTCCTGATAATCCGGCGGGGGAAAATGTGTTTCCCGTAACACCAGGTCCGCTCCAAGTTCCTCCGGTATTGCCTGTAATGAGCGTATTTAAATTGATGGAAGCAGCGCCAGAACACATAGGCGAAGGCAAAGTCCAACTTGGATCGTAAACTGGGAGTGGGGCAGTACATCCGTTGTTGACGTAGCTTGCAGTTCCTGAAGAACTGAAATTTACACTTGCGCCATCACCACTGCTCAAAGAACCAGGCGAATAAACTACAGATTCAATACATCCACTGCTATTGGGGACAAACGACATGGAAAATGTACGTGAACCAGTTCCGGTATTTGCAAAATTGCCTCCAGTTGAACTTGAGCAATGAAAAATGATGTAAATGGTGTCGGTAAGTGCTGCAAATGAATTGGAACTCACACTAAAACCTGTATAACCCGATACTAAAATAACTTTGGCATTTGCAGGTAAAACGCCTCCTGTAGGTTCTAAAATAAGCCCACAACTATTGGTTATAGTCCCATTTAATTGGGAAACAATGTTTGATGTGGCCGCGTTTTGACAAACCCCAGTCCAGGCATTGCCAGTTGTGGCCCATGTTACATTCAGGTCGGCTGTGTTTAATGCTGAGAGGCCAACGGTAAAACGAACCATTTCATTCTGTCCTTCATTACCAGCAACTTGAGAGCAAGCGTTTACTAGAATAGATTCTATAGTAAAACACTGAGCCTGCATTTTGCCGCTCAAAAAAAATAATCCCCACAAACAGAAAATTCTGCAAAGCAGACGCATCAGCTAATTAGTTCGAATGATACAAATGTAGCATACTTGAAAGAATATTTTGAAATTGTGTTATTGTTAAATTGTTAACTTATTTAACAAAGCGTGCAGTCGAAATGCCTTGAGAATTCCTTGTTAATACTACGTATGCGCCATTTTCCAATTGCTCGGTGTTCAGCAACCAGTGCTTACCATGAATGAGTTCGGTGCACACAAGCGGAATTTTCCTCCCTTGTAAATCATAAATTTCAATAAAACTATCTCCCTGAAATTCAGCACCCGACTTTAAAATATTTAACCTGTTTGTTGCAGGATTTGGATACAATGAAATTCCTTGATTATTCTCTAAACCCGAAATGAAATTAGGAACTGGAACACTGTCTGTATTTGTAGCTCCGGGAGTAGCAACATACATGCGAATCCAATTGTCGGTTCCATCTTCAAAACGTCCAAAAGTCAAGCCCGGTTGCATTTCAGGATATTGAATGGCATCTATCAAAGTTTCTCCATCGGGAGCAAATATGCCAAGAAATCCGCCTGTTCCAATCAATGTAAAATTCAAGTGCAGTGGTCCTTGAATGGTATTTTGATCGGCCCAAAGAATCTTATATGTTCCGGGTTCCATGGTTGTTTGAGCGGAAATTTGCGGAAACTGAAATTTCGTTGGATTGCTTATCAAATCCGTAATGTAATACCCTGAAATATTTACGGTTTGTGAATCTGCATTGTACAATTCAATCCAATCATCGAATTGTCCGTTTGCATCTGGGTAATTGGTATTGAATGCATTTAACTCGTTCAAGTAAAGCAATGGCGGGACAAATGTTGGGATGTTATCGTTGTCTTTAATCTTAATTACAATGGTACTTGAATCGCCAATTTGTAAGCCATTCGAAACCTGAACAACTGTGAACGTTAGGTATTCGTCGGGCTCAATTTGGAAATCATCGAACGCTGAAATTGTAAAAGAAAGATTGGGATTTCCAATTTCAGTAAAAAGCAAAAGTTGTCCACTCGATAATGCTGGACTCGTATAATAATCGTTGAAAATTCCAGCACCATTCGAAGGATTTAAAACTATGATAGAGGTCGCTGATGGACTTGGATTAATCGACATTGGAA
>JBBALS010000196.1:0-4577 GCA_040402915.1 Flavobacteriales bacterium | reverse complement strand
ATCAGTTGCAAAAAACAGGAAGAATGGCCATGCTAGGAACGTTAACTTTGTCCGAACCCACCATAGATGACAATTACAGAATTTCCTATGAGGTGCATAACGATAGCCAGATGCGTGAACTCGAATTAGAGAAACCCGACCTGATTGGCTTTCTTAGAAAACAATTAAAAAACTATACACTCGATTTTGTGATTGAAAAATCGGAGGCGAGTAAATCATTTAAACCCTATACATCCGAAGAAAAGTTCAAAGCCATGGAAGAACGCAATCCAAATGTGCGTTTTCTTCGTCAAAAATTTGGCCTTCAAGCCGATTAAAATTAAGGTATTTGAAGCTTTCGGAGCATGGTTATAGGCCCAGGACAATAGGTTTCGTGGCAATGCACACAGGTTTTTGCTAAAGCATTGAATTCCATTTTAGCACTTTCGGAAGGAGCATTTTTGAATCGTTCCATTTGAACCAAAAATGACTTGGAGAATTCGATGAACTGCTCTCCTTTTTTTGATTCGGAGCTCGGTTTGGCTGAATTTATTTTGGTGTAATGTTTCCCAAAATTGCTAATTTTCTTTCCAGCGATAATCTCCACACGCGCCTTTTTCATATCGGCGGCCATGGTTCTCATGAGTTTGGTTAAGGGACTATCGGTTTTATGATGAGCTGAAAAAACAATGCTCATCATGCACAGAATTGCCAACAAACTCGGAATTCGAAGCATGGAATTACTTTGCTTTGTATATCAAAACACCTTCCGCCTCAAACGACAAACGTGTTTCTGGCTCCGTAATTTTCATGATTTCCTCTTTCGATTTACCGCCATCTTCGGCATAATGACGAAGCATTTCCACACTTAAAACTTCCTTATGAGCAAATCCTTGCATAATTGCCGTTCCTCCATCACAATCTTTCGGAACAAAAAAACCATAGTCTTTAAAACGAACCATCATCTCTCGTTTATCTCCTAAATCAACATTCATCCAGCATCCTTTTTTCTTGCATGCTTCATTAATTGGCGCTTCGAACTTCACAAAAAGAGAATCTTTCCCTTCCATCATTTTCAGGAATTCGGTTGAACTAATAGCACCATCCTTTTTAATTTTCTCACCGAACGATTCGGCTTTTTGTGCTTGAAGATTAACTCCTGCAAACAGAAGCATCAATATAAATGCGAATGTATTTTTCATCAGTTTAATTTATAACGCAATGTATTCAATTTATGGCTTTATAGCAAAAATCATGTGTCTTTTCCCAGGTGGACCAGCCAAGCGAACGGCATTTAAACCAAGTTCAATAAGCCCTCTTCTCACCTCTCCTTTCGAACAATATGTAACCCAAATACCTTCCGAATTCATCAAATCGGCACTTTTGCTTAGTGAATCCATATTCCATAATTCGGGTTGAGATGTTGGCCCAAATGCATCATAATAAACCAAATCAAATCCTTTATTCTCATTCAAATCCTCAAATTTAATTTCCATTTTCAAAAATGAAAATCGCTCATGAATGTTTATGTTTTGGGCATGAACCGATTCATGCATCTGCATAAAATAATCGCGCTCCAAAGCGTCAGCATAGTTTAGTTGGAGATAGATAGATTCTGTCAAAGGAAATGGCTCAATACAAACGTATTCAACTTCTAAATTTTCATTTTCTAATACTTCCCTTAAAGTGAGTAAGGCATTTAATCCCGTTCCAAAACCCAATTCAAAAACGCGAATTTTCGATTTCTTTAAAGCCGCTAATTGCAATCCATGTTTTATATAAACATGCATCGACTCTTGAATTGCACCATGCGTTGAATGGTAACTCTCGCCAATGTCATTGTTTTTAACAGTCTGACTTCCATCAGCAGTTTCGTGAAGTGTAATCATAAAAAAAACCGGTGAAAATGATTGATTCAAATTCACCGGTTGAGTTTTGTTAAATGTGTTATTTAGAAAGAATTTTGAATTCGGTCCTTCTATTCAATTGCCTTCCTTGATCTGAATCATTAGGGGCAATTGGTTGTTCAAATCCATATCCTTTAAATTCTATTCGGTCTTTATTGATTCCTTTTTTATCCAGTAAATAATCCACAACCGAAACCGCTCTGTTCAATGAAAGTTTTGCATTGTAAAAAGCCGATCCAATATTATCTGTATGACTCGAAATTTCAATACGAATGGTTGGATTTTGTTCCAAGAGTAAAGTTAAACGGTCTAATTCGGCAATGGAAGCTGGGCGTAGTGAGGATTTATTGAAATCATAAAAGATGTTTCGAAGTACGATTTTCTTACCAATCTCCAATTTTTCCAATGCAATGTCTTTCGAAATCTCTTGATAGGCAGTCGATTTAGGCAAGTTTATGTTTTCGGAATGAAAGAGATAATCATCCATTGTAACAGCAATACCATAATTTTTACCTGATGGTAATGAAACCAAAAACTGACCTGTTTTAGAATTTGCTTTGAAAGTGGAAACGGTTATATTTTTTTCATTATCGGTTATAACGATGGTCGCATTTAGTGGAGCTAAATTATTCGCATCGAATATTTTACCTTTTAAAATTGTTACTTCTGAGCGAAATTTATCTTTATTGTTATTCGAAGCAATGACCGTTTCTGCTCGTGCTTCTCCGAATGATTGAATCTCCGTTTTAATATTTCTACTTAATAACAATTGATCTTCTACGTTCAAAACAGGTTCCTTTTCTGGTCCTAGAATATTGATAATATAAATATCCGTTTCCCCAATAGCATCCATGCGTGCAGAAGAATAATACCCGTGTTTACCCGAAGCGGAAACCACAAAAAATGCATCTCTATCAGCCGAATTTATAGGATAACCCACATTCTCAGCCTCTGACCATTTTCCATCAACCAAGGTACTTCTAAAAATATCATAGCTTCCCATGGTATTGTGTCCTTTCGAACTGAAATACATTGTTTTACCATCGGGGTGCATATAAACACCTTCTTCATCATATTTGGTATTGATAGTAGGACCTACATTCACTGGTTTCCCCCACAATCCTTTTTCATTTACGTTCGTTACATAAATATCAAAACCTCCCAAATTGTCTTCGGGATTATCACTCACAAAATAAATTGATTTTTCATCAAACGAATAGCATGCATGAATTTCGGAAAACCGAGAATTTATTGCATTCCCACCTGCCGATTCCGGATTCGACCATTCATCACCATTCAATTTAGTAATTAAAATATCTCCTTCGTTTTCGTCGGTGTAGATAAACAATTTCTGACCATCGGCAGAAAGAGCTACCGTTGCATCATGCAATTTTGTATTTACTGGTGCGGGCACATTAATAGGAGCAGTCCATGCATTATTTTGCTTTGTGCTCGATAGAATATCCTCGAAGTACATTCCATCATCGGCAATTAGTTTACCACTTGTAGTATTTCTTCTAGATGTAAAATACATCACAGATTCATCGGCAGTTAGAACGGTTGCATACTCCGGATACTTAGAGTTAACAGTAGGTCCCAGGTTTTCAATAATTACACGAACCGGATTGGCAACCAATTTTTTTCCATCATTACATTCTTGAATACGTTTGTCAGGATCAAATCGTGGATGTCTTTTTGGTGAAGATTTATAGAGGTTATAGTAGGAAATTGCATTGTCGAAATCGTGATTCAAATGACTTGCTTCTCCCAAATAAAACGTAATGGCAGAATCAATTTCAGGATTCATTTCATACGCCTTTTTCAAATATTCCAAGGCACGTGTTTTATTTGCCGCATGAAGAAATGCATTTCCAATCCGATAATTCAACACGGTATTATTTGGATTAAAACTGTATGCCTTTAGATAAAAATCGAGCGATAAATATTTAATGTATTCATCCGCCAGAAAATAACTATTTCCTCTTTCTAGATTCTTTAATGCGGTCTTTAATTCCGATTTCTTATCTGGAAAATTCTCTTTAGTAAACTCGATGTTTTGCTGCGAACTCAGGACAACTGGCAGCATGAAAAGAAAAAAATGTAGAATGTTTTTCATGAGTAAATCAGTTGCAGTCTGTTTCTTTATGTTGTTTTGCTTCGGCAATTCCGTTCAATACAGCTTCCGACCAATCTTTGCATGCTCCAGTTAAATCACGGAGATTTTCTTTGGCAATTCCTCTGTTGTAATAGGCATAACCGTATGAAGAATTGATCAAAATAGCCTCATCGAAATCGGCAATTGCAGATTTGTATTCCTGTTTTTTATTTTTCAAACAGCCACGATTATTAAAAGCGTATTGGTCTTTGGGATTTAATTCCAATGCCTTATTAAAATCGGCCATTGAACCATCAAGATCATTTAATTCCATCTTTAAACGACCACGTTTAACAAATATTGAACTCATAGTGGGATCAGCAATTACAGCATTATTGAATTCTTTCAAAGCGGCTTGTTGGTCACCCGATTGGCGCAATGCAGACGCTAAGTTGTTGAATGCAATAGCACCTTTGGGATTTAGTTTGGTTGCTTCGCGGTAATCTGCAATTGCACCTTTTACATCTTCGAGCTTTAAACGTGAACTCGCACGATCGTTATAGGCATCCGCGAAATCGTTGCGGTTTTGAATAGCT
>JBBALS010000195.1:0-4594 GCA_040402915.1 Flavobacteriales bacterium | reverse complement strand
TTCTTTGATCTGAAAGATGAATTCATGGGTCGCTTTAAACACAAGTCGGGCCAGCACCACGACTAGTCTGCGAACTTACCCTTAAAGTCAGCAACTGAAATTTCATAGACATTCTCTGGGCCATCTTCTTTATCAATCTGCACTCCAGTAAATGGAAAACCAAAATACTCAATAACTTTAATCGATGGCACATTATCTGGACTTACCGTATATCTAAATGATTTAACCCCTGGTTGATCTAACGCCCACTGCCACATTGCCATTAGGGCCTCTTTAGCAAAACCTTGATTGTGAAATTCTGGCTCGATCCCTAACCCAATTTCAACCATGCCATTTTCATCTGGCACGCCATGAAAACTAGTACTGCCAATAATCTCGCGGCTCTGCTTAAGTACGATCTGTCGCACAAACCATTTATTACAACTGGGATCAGCCTTTACTTGTGGCACTCGCCAGTGAAGCGGGCCTTGAAAATCAACTAAAACTCGATGTGGATTAGTGAAATTAGCGCATTTAAGAATTGGTGAATCATCCCGCTGTTCAAAAAGCGTGATCAGATTCGCACCGCTGATGTGATGAAGTTCCAGACGCTGAGTTACCAGAGGCTCCTGCACCAAATCTAGTTCCGAAGCCATCTCACTATCCTAAATTATGAATAGGGTCTGCGCTTTCGATACTGCTTCTTCGCGGCCACTTGCGCTTAATTTGCGATAAATATTGCGCAAGTGAGTCTTCATAGTGTTGTGCGAAATATGTAGCGTTTTCCCGATAGCCGTAATCGGTTTACCAGTCGCAAGCGAGCGAAGCACATCTATTTCACGCTTAGTTAGTGGTTGGGTCAAAGCCGCATTCTGATTGTTCTTATTATTCATTCGGGCAGCCGCAGCTCTAGCTAATTCTTCGAGATACACAGTTGGCCGCTTAGATGCACTACGGATAATTAATTCCAGAATTGTGGGGTCTTGCCGTAAGAAAGTGTCTTTGGCCCCAACTCGGGCACCAATATCGAGACCTACTTTAAGTGAATCCATTGCCAAAGTTTCCTGCGAAATATTTGCCTGACAACCAACTAAGGATTTCCAAATCTTTTCACGAGCACTATCGGAATCTAAGATTTCTGGTGCTGTCTTTTTCTTCACTTCATTCTTTGAAACCGCAGAAAGTGCCTGTCGATATTGATATGTGAAAATTAGGTCTTTAGGTAGGCGATTTAGAATTTGAGTAGATCGCTCGTAATCTTTAACCCAGAACCTAAGAAAAAGCTCATTAATATCAACTATTAAACTTAAGCCATCTTCGCCTTTGAACTCTGAGGCGAGTTTTCGATGATCACGCACAACCGCAAAAGCTTCTTCGACTTTGCCATTCATCATCAAGACCCGAGCCAGATAACTTTCGGCCATAAACAACCATGGCCATTGCTGCCATTCTCGTGCGAGTTTTGCCAGTTTTTCTAGTTCCTCAGTGGCTTTCGCTACTTCACAAAATTCTAAATAGCAGCGAGCTTTAATGTAGATGGCTTCGGTGTAACCAAAGAACCCTGCATAGTCATTATGCTCTCCGATCTCCTCAGAAAGCGATGCCGCATCTAGAGCTTGCACGTATTCACCTTCTAGGAATAACTTCATGGCACGAATTGTCTGCCAGATAAACAAGTCATCTGATGAATTACTGTCCTTGATAATCTCATTTACTTCGGCTTCAATCGAATTTAGAATTGCCGAATCTTCAAAGATAAATGACCTGGCAGCCAATATACGCAAAATACCTAATCGATCGGATTGCTCGATCGCAGGTTCTGGCATTGGCTCACGAAAAATCATTTCCATCTGAGTATCAAATTCGGATAACCGGCCGCGGCAGAATGCGATATGTGCCAATGCGGCAGCGTTAATTTGTTTAATAAATGGAAATAACGTGGAGTCTTTATGGGAAAACTGCATCTGACCAATCAAATGAATTGTGCGATCGAATTCATAACTAACTAAGTGCCCCATAATTGTGGCAAGTTCAGCGAATAATCTATTTCGGGTGTTATCTAGTGGTAAATAATTGCTCCAATGGAGAATATTCCTACCTTCGCCACGTGTAATTAGCTTACGTAAAGTGGGCTTATACATCTGACGTAGATAGTCGGAATCTCCAGACTTTATTGCATGAGATATCGCCAAATTCAATTGGCCCCGAAGCTGGAAAAGTTCAGAAACTTCTATTTGATTCTTTCGATAGCTCTTGCTGTCTGCGCGAGCCATCTGATCAATTACTTCACGTGCGGCGTTACTAAAAATATAGGTACCTTTTTGGCCAGCAGCCAAAATTAGAAAAATGCCTTCGGCTGCAAGTTCATTTAGGTTTGTTTCGTTTACTGGCTTTTTCATAATTGATGAAACTAAATCTAGATCAAAGGCATCAAAACTAGACATTGCAATCAAAAGTTCGCGAGTCTCTTTCGTTAGTTTTTCAAACTTACTTAGCACCAAGTGATCAAGCAGTTTTTCTTCAACTTCAAGTTTAAATTCAAATTCCTCGCCACTGGCGATAATTGCTACAGCCGATGGCCAACCATAAGTTTGTTGGACAATTTGATTTATCTTCTTTTCATCTGCATCAGCGCCAGAAACTTGAAGTAGGGCTTTAATTTCATCCTTTGAAAAGGATAAGTCACCCACTGTTATTACTGATAAGCGCCCGATACTTGAAAATCGTTTAAGTGAGACTGTTGGCATAGATCGTCGAAGCGCAAAAATATGAATATTGTCCGGTATCGCATCCATATAAGATTGAGCAACATTTAGCTGGTAGGTATATGCGTCAACAACATTATCTAGAACTAAGACAATATCCTCGTTAAGGTTTGCGATAGCTTTATAGATTGAAGTCACAGTAAGTTCTTCTGTTTGCGTTTCGAAATTTGGAATTACCTGACGGATTGCGCTAATTAGATAGGTAGGAATTTCACCTAAATTGTCGGATTCTGACATCGTGTACCAAACAACTTTTTTCTTACTTTGTTTCACCCACTCAGAAATCAGTGAAGTTTTTCCATATCCAGCCGGTGCCACCACCAAGGTGTAGCCAGGGGCTCGATCATCAATTAACTCAAATAAGTGATGCCTGGAAAGGAAATTGGCCGGCAATTGAGCCGGGCGAATTCGCGAAAGGGTGATATCTGAATCAAGCTCGCTCATAGGGAAAGGGTTACTTAGATGGGCGAGAATTACTATCTCTAACCCCTAAATTAGCGAGCTTGGGTACTAAATAACCCCCTGTTCTAACCCCGTCACGCGCTTAGCGGCGATGATTACTGGGCGGCCGTTCTCAAGCAGATGCACGCTAATGCGATCATCAAAGGCGCTGCGTAGTTCGGGTGAGTGAATAACGGATTGTGATTCACCATCTAGTAGAACTCGGCCACTTTGCATGATGATGATTCGCTCTGCATACATCGCGCCCAAAGTGATGTCGTGCATCGTCGAAATGATGGTTACACCCGTTGCTTTAATTTCTTCAACTTTATTAAGAACTGATATCTGATGATGTAGATCAAGAGCACTGGTTGGTTCATCGAGCAACATAACTTCTGGTTCTTGAACCAGAGCACGCGCGATTAATACCCGCTGCATTTCACCACCAGAGAGCGTATTTACAAGTTGGCCTTGCATGCCAAGTAACTGAGTGGCTTCTAACATTTCGTGAACGATGTTGCGACTATGCGGGCTCTCTTTGCCCCAACCATCTAACTTGGCCCGCCCTAACATCACATATTCAGCCACACTCATGGCTGCTGGAATTGATGGACGTTGTGGAACAAACGCAATATTGAGTGATTTGTTCTTAGCAATCTCGCGGCCGTTATATTTAATCGACCCGGAATAAGGTTGCATGCCCAGCATTGTTCTAAGCAGTGTTGTTTTGCCGGCGCCGTTGGGGCCAACTAGACAGCTCCAGGTGCCTTCGGGAATATTCAAACTAATTGATTGCAATACTTCAGCGTTATCAAACCGCACTGAGAGATTTTCGATGTTAATCACTGGCTACCTCGATTGCGAGCTCGTAGAACGAATAAGAAAAATGGCGCACCAACGAATGCGGTAATGACTCCGATGGGTAGCTCTGCTGGAGATAGCAATGTGCGCGCACCGAGGTCGGCAATTACAAGAAATGCAGCTCCCACAAAGGCAATCGAAAGTAGCGATCGGTTTGTAGCCCGCTTGGTTAAACCTCTAACTAGGTGCGGAACCACGATTCCCACGAAGCCGATTAGACCACTTGCTGAAACGGCAGTAGCAGTGGCCAGAGTCGCTGCAGCAACTGCAATCAGGCGGATTTTCTGCGGTGAAACCCCCAGGGAATAGGCCTCTTCATCACTTAGCATCAGCGCATCAAGGACTTTGGAAATACGGATTAAGACGAATAGCGCGATGAAAATATAGAAGCCAGCCCACTTAACTACATCCCAATTGGCAACTGTTAGCTCGCCCAGAATCCAGGAATAAACCGGACGCAAAGCTGCACTATTACGTTGTTGCAAATAGGTTTGAAAAGCCGTGGCAAAAGAGCCAACTGCAATACCTGCTAATAACAAAGTACTTGG
>JBBALS010000194.1:0-4633 GCA_040402915.1 Flavobacteriales bacterium | reverse complement strand
CCATCATCTCGAGTTCTAACTCTGCACAGCGTTCTTCGGTAAGAGCAGCGCAAATAAGACCTCGGCCATGTGTTGTCATAAAGTTTATCACTTCTGGCGAAGCATTGTTGGCTGCGGTTAAAAAATCACCTTCGTTCTCGCGACCTTCATCATCCACAACAATAATCACCTTGCCTTTTCGAATGTCTTCGATGGCTTCTTGAATGCTATTTAATTTCGACATAATTATTTTTCGGAAATAGGCTCTATTAACAAATCTTCTGAAACACAAGCATCCATCAAACGAATCAACTTGGCATTTTGTTTATCCCAACTGAATTGTTCTAACATCAGCTTGCGGGCATTGTGTCCAATGTTAATGGCCAATTCGGTGTTATTTAAGAGGTATGAAATGGCTTCAGCTACTTTTTCTGGGGTGTTGGCAATCCAAATTTCTTTTCCATGAATTGCACCAATAGCGTTGTTTGCTAAAGTAGAAGTAATGACAGGCAAACCCATCGACATAGCTTCCAAAATCTTATTTTGCATGCCTATCCCAATTTGCATGGGAGCGATGAAAATGCGTGACACTTGGTAATAACTCCTCAAATCATCAACCCAGCCAGTTAATTGAAGATGCCGCGATTTAATTTGTTGAAGTTCCTTAGCAGGATTCATCCCGGCTGCCACAAATTGGATGTGAGGGAATTCCTTTGTTAGCAAGGGTATAACTTTATCAACCACATAAATTACACAATTCACATTGGGCTCATACTGCATGTTGCCCGTAAAAAGTAAATCGATAACACGAGCACGTGGTTCGGGCTTATAGAAATCGGTGTCAACTCCATTTGGTATAATTTGCAAACTCGTATTTAAAGGATGAGCAATCAGCTTTGCATCTTGCTCTGAAATCATGGTGCGCTGCTCAAAATCCTCCAATATTTGCGATTCATAATTTTTCAAACGTTTCGCCTCCATGGAAACAACATATTTTTTCCACCAGGGTTCATTGGCAATGCGACGCTCCAAACCTATCGAAAATGCATCCTGGTAATCAATCACTTTCCGACAATTTTCAATATCACGACAAAATTCTGCCATGCGAGCAAGTTGACAATAAACAATATCGGGGTTTATTTGATGAACCAAGCTTTTGAATTCTACTATTGCCTTTCGATCCGAGAAGTAAGCAACTTGGAAAGGTATTTTTTGAAAAGTAGCAAGAGATAAGCGAGTTAAAACATCAATTTTACTTAAGTTAAACACATGAACGGAAGCAAATACAGTTTTGGCTTTCTCGAGATCTTGTGGCTGAACAACTTCGTCTGTTAAACAAAATACATGAACCTCGTTTTTATTAGACATACCAATAAGTTGATGCCAAGCACGCAACTTGTCGCCTTTATTAGTAGGCCAAGGAAATCGAGAAAGTGCAACAAGTATTTTCAAACCTGTTAACTGTTAGATGTATAAAAATGAAGGAGTTTTTGACTGAGGGGCTCGCTTCTGAAGTGTTCGTTTGCAAATGTAAGCGCATTTTCCGAAATCGTTTGGGCAAGTTGCGGGAAAGCTATCAAATCCTTTATAATTCTCAGAAAATCAGCGGGCTCATTTGCAATTAGAATGTGAACTCCCGATTGCGCAGGGATTCCTTCCAAGCCAATAGATGTAGTGATAATAACTTTTCCAAGCGCCATTCCTTCTATAATCTTCACTCGAATGCCACTTCCACTTAACAATGGAACAATCATAATTCCCTCTTCCTGCATAAAAACTGCCGCATCATGGGCTGGCTTAACATGGATGTTATGATGCTGAAGGTTTGAATAACTAGAGGGGATTTCTTTTCCAGCTAAAACCAAAATCCAATCGGGCAATGCAGCATGTATATCGGGCCAAACCTGACGAATAAACCAGTCCACTCCTTCGCGATTTGGTAACCAATCCATGGAACCCAAATGAAAAAGTTGTTTTTTCTCTAAGCTATTACTATGTTGACTCGGGGACAAATTGGTTGCAATGCCAACCACGATTATTGGTATACGAACTCCTGCTTCACGAAACAATGCTGCATCAATTTCAGACATCACACTCATACCGTTACACGCATTACAAATGGCAATTTCTTCGGTTTTCAAGCGCTTCGATAACAAATTTAAATAAGCACGTTTCAATGGATTTCGACATTGATCGGCCATGCGTTTCCAAATCAAAAATTCAACATTGTGCGCCCTTAGATAAATTGGAACCTTTGTTTTTGCTCGAAGTTCTCGAATGTTTGTCAGAGTGAAAATGCTCTCAGCTTGAATAAGCGCTACGTCATTTTCTGTTAACCAGTTGATTTGTTTGCTTAACAATGAAGCATCACGGAAGCGAATCAAATTATACGATTCTTTCGAAAATAGATTGAGAAATGCGCTCCAAACTTTTACCCGTGTATCGGTAAAATGATTAAATACTTTAAAGGGATAGTCGCCAGGAGTGGAAGCAGGCCAAGGATGTCGCGGAGTGGAAATCATCCATTGCACAACTTCATGACCCTCATTTTGGATTCCTTCGGCAGAAGCGCGCATGGCAATTTTTCCACCATCAAGCGGATCAAATAGCGGCTTGGGGCAAAGTTGCAATATTGTCATGCGGTTTTACTACGTCCCAATTTTCGAAAAAAACGAATGTATACTTCTTTATCGAAAAGTGCGGAATCGGTGGCAGCTTTATAACTCAGAAAAAGGCCAACAGGCAGCAAAATTGCAGAGGAAAGCCACATACCTTCAAATGCAGAAAGCACTCCTTCGCGCGCTAATTTCTCACCGGTTATCGATATCATGTGATACAAGATAAAAAACACTAGCGAAAAGATTACAGGCATGCCGAGTCCTCCTTTGCGAACAATTGCACCTAAAGGAGCGCCAATCAGAAACAAGATGATGCAGGCAAAAGACAGCGTAAACTTCCGGTGCCATTCTATATCGTGTCGGTTGATACGCTCTTGATCTTGTTCAAAATTCTGATTTGAATAATCGAGTGTGCTTTTGTTGGCTCTCAGATTATTAAGTGCAGTTTCAATAATTCGTTTTTGTTCCGATTTATTGAAATTTAACAATACTTCGGTTTTCGATTTTAAGGGAACTCGGTTATCAATTCTTTTAATTGGAGAATCTGACTGAAAAGAAACTTCCTGTTTACTGAGGTTTTGTATTGAATCTTTCTTCCCTTCCGAAATCAGTTTGGTAAAATTTGCTCGGCGAAATAACTTCCCTGAAATACTATCAACCACTGAATCTTTTCGAGCTTCTTCTTTTAAAATAATGGAATCCTTTGCGGTTTTTTGTTTGGTCGAAGCAAACAACTCGGTGCTATAGGTTCGGGTTGAATCGAAAAATGGACCATGAAGCAGAACTGTGGGCAAATAGCTTTTCTCTTTACTTAATGCAAGTCGTAATGTATCGGCCGATAATTCGAGTTGCGACAAGTTTAACATCTGATAATTACGCTTGTAAACACTCTCGTCGGTTTTGGTTAAATCGAAAATGGATAAATCGAAGCGTATCAAATCCTCTTTAAAATTTTCTCGAAGAAAAGGAAAAGTACCGCTTTGCTTACCTTTCTTTTCAGCTTCGGTGTAGGTATGACCATTAATGAGCTTGAGTTCGAGGTATTGTTTATCGCTCGACATCCCCATAAAGCCTTGTTCCGCGATGATTACACGATCGTTGCCGTTGTGATTAGAATGATCATAAATCATGATGTCCTCGAGCAATTTCCCATCATTCGATTTTTTCCCTATTCGGATTACATAATTTTGAATATCGCTATTGAAAATTCCAGGTTTAATATTGAGTTCGGGACGTTTGTTGGAGATATCCTGCAAGAGTGTTTTCATCTTGAGATTGGCTCTTGGCAGCAGATTATTTGAAAAATAAAATGCAGAAACACTTAACATTAATGAGAAAACAAGAACCGAACGCATTCCACGTTGCAAAGAAATTCCCGAGGATTTCATGGCGGTGAGTTCCATGTATTCACCCAAGTTTCCGAAAGTCATCAACGAGGAAAGCAACACGGCTAAAGGCAATGCCAAAGAAATCATGGTAATGGCCACCAATCCCAGGAGCTTCAGAATGATGAACCATTCAAGTCCTTTTCCAACAAGATCGTCTACATATTTCCACACAAACTGCATCAGCAGAATGAATAGCGAAATGAAGAAGGTCATTATAAATGGACCTAAGTAGGAACGTAATACAAATGCGTCGATGCGTTTTAACAAGCGATCAAAAATAGAGGCTCAAAGATACTATATCAAGAACCAATTACTCGATGCAATTTTTGAATGGCGCTATTCCAAGTAAGAACAATTTCTTCATCATCGCCTTCTTCACAAAAATCAGTTACAATCAATGCCGTTTCTCCTGTAATTTCGTCCACGTCGATGCGAAGTTCAAAAAAGGTTGCATCTGGCTCATCCATCCAATGATATTTCACAAAGAAATTATCTTTAAAGGATAGAAGTTTCGCTTTTTGCTCTGAATCTTTATTCCAAATAAAAGTATAAATGCTATTTTTTATATTGACATCATCACAAAACCATTCTGACAATCCACTAGGTTCTGTTAAAAATGAAAACAAAACTCCGGGAGAGGTCTTTAAT
>JBBALS010000193.1:0-4635 GCA_040402915.1 Flavobacteriales bacterium | reverse complement strand
CCTGCATTGTTTAAATCTTTCAGCTTCTTATTTGCAGTTTCTAAAAATTGGAAAGCGTCTTTGTTTTCGAATGTTTCCCAGAATTCTAATTTAGCTGCTCCTTGAAGCAATTTACGAACACGTTCTGGTTCTTTCACTCCTGGAAGTTCAACCAAAATACGATCAGAACCTTCTAAGCGTTGAATGTTGGGCTGAGTAACACCGAATTTATCTATACGATTGCGAATTACAGTGTAAGCGTTATCAACTGAAGCTTTTACTTTGGTACGAATAACCACTAGCACTTCGTCGTCGGTCATTTTTGAATTCACCAAATCCTTCATGTCTTTGTTACCGAAGAAAGCAGGCGATGAAAGTCGAGCGGCTGGATCAGTTTCTTTAACAGCAGCAGCAAATAAATCGATGAAATCGCCACCATTACTTTTCTGACGAGTAATAGCAAGATTCATTGATTTTGTAAAAACTGGATCAGTACTATTGTTAGCCAAAGAACGAACAACATCCGAAACAGCAACTTCTAACGTTACGTTCATACCACCTTTTAAGTCAAGACCCAAGTTGAGTTCTTTTTCTTTACACTCACGATACGTGTATTTTCTGAAAATTGCGTTGTAAACTACTTCGCTCGCAATGGAGTCGATGTAGGCCTTTTCCTTTATTGGATCACCGGCTGCGAATTCTTTGGCATCGTTCTCAACACTGCTTGCTTTCCAAGTAAATGAAAGTTCGAACAGGCAAACGAGCGCAAGCATGATCGCGAAAAAGCTAATAGCACCTTTGTTTTGCATTGGATATTGTATAGGATAAATTCTTAAAAATAGGAGCGCAAATATAGAATAACAAATATGAAATAACAATACGCTTTGAATATTCGGAAAATATGCAATATCAGTCGTTTCAGAAAAAACTTCTTTCAATAACATCTAATACAAATGTCATAATATAGCAAATTCAATTCGAAAATGATTGCAACAAGCCAATCATTCAATTGAAATATTTAACACCTTTGTTTTATGAAAAGTTACTTTTTGGGATTCCTACTCTGCTATTCACTTTATACGAATGCTCAAGTAAATCAGACAATCATTGCACTGAATCGGAATGATACTATTTCATGTTTTACAAGCGATTCAGTTCAAATGAAATTTCCCCTAAGTGGTGGATTTAACTATGTTCAAGCAGGCAAGATTGACTTAAATGGAGACAATGTGCAGGACATTTTATTATTTGACCGTTCGGGAGATCGGTTAACACCTTTAATTTACACGGGAACACCCGGAAATACTGAATACGCATTCGATTATAGCTTGGTTTACTCCTTTCCTAAAACGAAGCATTTTCTCGTTGTTAAAGATTTCAATTGCGATGGAAAATCGGATTTGTTTACCTACGAAAACAGCGGTTTTAAAGTCTACAAAAACATCAGTACTGTTAGCAGTGGATTACAATTCAAGCTGTATACAGAAAGTCTGCAATCCTATTTTAATCCTGCAACATTGCCGATTTATTGTATCCCTGTTGACATTCCCGTGGTGGAAGATATGGACAACGATGGAGATATAGATTTGATGGTATTTGGAATTCTAGGCACCTGTGTTGAATATCATAAAAATACTGCCATGGAAGAACTTGGCCGTTGCGATACACTTATGCTAAAGTTAGAAAGCGATAATTGGGGAGTGTTTACCGAAAGCTTTTCGACAAATGATGTTGTATTAAATGACAGCTGCGATCATCCTCCCGGAAAATACAGTGCGAATCGCCATGCGGGCTCGTCTATGTTGGCATTCGATTCGGATGGAGATGGTGACAAAGATTTACTTTTAGGTGATATAGCATACCGAACAATGGTAAAGTTAACCAATGGAGGCACAAGCACTAACGCCCTGATAACAAGTTCACAATCTCCATTTCCTGACAATACCACTTTTGTGAATTTGCCAATTTTTCCGGCAGCATTTTATATTGACATCGACTTGGATGGGAAACGTGATTTATTGGTTAGCCCGAACAATGAAGGAGGTTCCGAAAACAATCAGTGTATTTGGTATTATCATAACGATGGATTGGACAATTCCCCTGTTTTCACAATTCAAAAGAAAACCTTGTTTGTAGAAGAAAGTTATGATTTTGGGGAAGGAGCAATTCCTGTTTTCTTTGATTACAATGGCGATGGAAAATCGGATATTATAGTTGGTAATTATGGGTATTTTCAACCAGCTGGGACGTACAAATCGCAATTAGCACTTTTGGAAAACATCAGTACAACCGAATCGCCCAAGTATAGATTAGTCACGGAAGATTTCGCTGGCTTGAGTGCACTTTCGGGCAACTCGCTCAATTATCACCCCAGTTTTGGCGATATTGATGGAGATGGAGATCAGGATATGTTGGTCGGAACTTCTGATGGACGAATTTTTCACTATACCAATAATGCTGCTTTAGGAAATGATGCAAATTTCGTTTTCACCAATCCTTACTTTCAAAACATTGATGTGGGAACTTTTGCGGCACCTCAACTTGTGGATGTCGATTTGGATGGCCTTTTGGATATATTGATCGGATCTCGCGAAGGCAAAATAAACTACTATCGTAATATTGGAACTCCGAATGCAATGAGTTTAGAGTTAATTACCAATGCTTTGGGAGGTGTTTCTTCAACCAGCAATGGCGACCCAAGTGGATTTTCCACGCCTTCTCTTTTCCGGAAAAATGGCATTACCTATATTATATGTGGTAGTCAATCTGGGATATTCAAATTGTATGGTAATGTAGATGGAAATTTAGATGGAACTTTTGCATTGGAAGACTCCCTGCTTCTAGGTGATCGGAATGGAGAACGAACGAGCATCAGTTTAAAAGACTTAGACGGAGATGGATTATTGGATGCCGTAACCGGAAATTATGCAGGTGGAATTTGTTATTACACGGGCATTTTTCCTGACAATATAAACCAAGCAAAAACTACGATTAATCATTTTAACATTTTCCCAAATCCGGGAAGCACGTTGAATATCGAGAGCGCAAATGAACAAATCAATTCCGTCTCCATTATAGATATACAAGGGCGTGTTATTATGAATGAAAATATTGGAGGGAAAACATATTGTAGTTTATCAACCCAATGGATTGCTCAAGGCATGTACTTCATTATGATTCAAGGTAAACGAAATACAATTTCCAGAAGCTGGATAAAAAATTAAATCTGCTTCAAATTCTTATAAAATATTTCAATAAACAAAAAGATGCTTCGATTAAAAAAAGATACAGACCCACGCTGGGCACATTTAGCTGGACAAGATTTAGAAGAAATTCTCAGCGACCATGCATTTTGCGAACAAAAAGCGGCTTCTACTTGTATTTCGTTAATTGTAAAATATCCTGAATATCCTGAATTGGTTACCGAGATGAGCGCGCTTGTTCGCGAGGAAATGGAGCATTTTCAACGTGTTCATGAATTAATACTTAAGAGAGGCTTAAAACTTGGTCGCGAACGAAAAGACCCTTATGTAAACGAACTTGCACTTTTCATTAGTAAGGAAGGTGATCAAAATAAACTGCTTGTCGATCGTTTGTTGTTTTCTGCCATGATTGAAGCTCGCAGTTGCGAACGATTTAAAGTGCTAAGCGATAATATTGATGATGATGAATTAGCCAATTTTTACCGAGAACTTATGGTTAGTGAAGCTGGTCATTATACCTTGTTTTTGAAATTTGCTCGAAAATATTCCAACCCCAAAAATGTAGATGTTGATGTTCGCTGGCAAGAATGGCTCAATTATGAAGCAGATGTTATTAGCAGGTATGGTAAATCTGGACAGATGCATGGTTAATTAATTGAAATCGACAAACAAAGTGCTTAATTCGTCCTCGATTTATCGTTTTATTTTCTAACGAAACGCGCTGAATGCCTTATTCATAGTGTCGTTTATACACTTATTTAACTTTTAAAATATTTTCGACTTACACACATTGATATAGTTAGAAAGTTAATTTTTTATTAAAAATTCCGCAACTAATATTTTGTTATTGCGGAATTTTTTTTTAGGTTTGACTAATTGTAATAATTACAATATGGATTTTGTCATTAGTACAATTAAAAATTTAATAAATCATCACAAACATTAACCTCAAAATCATTATGAACAATTTTACCAATTTCAGAGTTGGGAAGCTGCTTAGTAAAAAGTCTTTATTGAAGGCATTTTTGCTTGTTCTGTGCATCGCTGCTTCCTCAAAAAGCAATGCACAAACGTACAATGTCACTTTTAGTGTTGACATGAATACTGTTACCAGTGGGTTTACAACACCCGAAGTTAATGGTACATTCAATGGATGGTGTGGCGGCTGCGCTCCAATGAGCGACTCAAATGCTGATGGCGTTTGGGATCTTACCATTGCACTTGCCCCTGGCACATATGAATTTAAGTATGCTGCAGATGGCTGGAATATTCAAGAAAACTTACTTCCGGGAACTTCCGGAACTGTGACGAATTCAGGTTATACCAATCGTTCATTAGTTGTTGCTGGTTCAGACATTTTATTACCAACAGTATGTTATGGTTTTGGAACACCTTGTGCCGCTGCACCAGTTGCTCAAAACGTAACATTTAAAGTTGATTTAGCAGGCGTTTC
>JBBALS010000192.1:0-4645 GCA_040402915.1 Flavobacteriales bacterium | reverse complement strand
CACACCAATTCCCACTTGTTGAATTCCGCTTAATAATGATGTTACTTGAGACATATCAGTTCGTTTTTACACGTTTGATTAAATAATAAAACAAAGGAGGACAAAACCGTTTCAAATACACCGGAATCAACTCCGATTTCCCAACCAAGATTTCGTATTTCTTTTGTTGAATGGCTTTGTCAATGATTTCTGCGCAACGTTCGGAGCTAAGCCCGTTTCGTTGTCCATCGTCCATAATTCCATGCGCTGTTCCATCCGATTTGAGTGCTGAAAAAGAAATGTTGGTTTTAATACGCCCCGGACACACAATGGTAACATACACGGGAACATCGATCAATTCTAAACGCAAGGCTTCAAAATACCCTAATAATGCGTGTTTTGCAGCTGCGTATGAGCTTCGCAATTTGTAACCAAACTTTCCTGCAATACTTGAAATTACTACAATGTGTCCTTTTTTTCGTTCAATGAAATGAGGCAATAATGCTTTGCTTAAAGAAACCGGAGCAAAGTAATTGAGCTCTATAATTTTGCGCTCAATGAGTTCGGGCGTTTCGATTGCAAGTGATCGTTGCGAATTTCCTGCATTGTTCACCAACACATCAACATGACCAAAAAAGGAAATAGCTTTTTCAACTTTATGCTGAAAAGAATTCAAATCAATCATATCGAACGCAAGCGCTGAGGTTGGGGCTGAACGAAGTTCGCAAGCTGTTTTCAACTTTTCGAGCGCCTCAACATTTCTTCCACTTACAATAAGTGCGTTGCCAGGCTTGGCAAGTTGCAATGCCAATGCTTCGCCAATTCCCGAAGAGGCGCCGGTAATCCAATAAACGGTTAATGGTTGAAACGTATTCACTTTGGCGAAAATAGATATTTGAAACGAACTCACGAAAAATGTTGATTCATTCCTTTCATAATTGAAATTGATACGACTTCAATGAATATTTTTGTGCATGATTAAATTCAAAATACTCCTCATTCTTAGCTTGATAGTTCATTCAATTCAAGCTCAAAATCGCATACAAATTATTCCGCAACCGGTTTCTGTTAAAGAATCACCAGGGAATTTTATTCTCAATGCCAATTCACGCATTGTTCTTTTAGGTGGCGGTTTAAGCAATGAAGCCATTTATTTGCGTGACTACATAAATTCATACTATCAACTTAATTTGGAAATCGATAGTTCGGGAAATGCACCAGCGGGTCCGAACATCGAATTGAATTACGAACGCTTAGATCATCCATTTCCAGGCGCTTACTTGCTAGAGGTAAATCCCAGACATATCTACATCGGAGGAGACAATACGAGTGGTGTGTTTAATGGCATCCAAAGTTTACTGCAAATTCTTCCTTTAAAAGTTACCCCCGAATTGGGTGTTCCCTATTGTGGAATTCAGGATTATCCGCGTTTTCCATACCGTGGTTTGCATCTCGATGTGAGTCGTCATTTCTTTTCAGTAGAATATATAAAGCGCTATCTCGATTACATTGCTTGGCATAAATTGAACGTGTTTCATTGGCATTTAACCGACGATCAAGGCTGGCGAATTGAGATTAAGAAATATCCAAAACTCACTCAAATAGGAGCTTGGCGCGATGGAACCTTGATTGGAAAGCATCCTGGAAAAGGCTACGATACCATTCGTTACGGAGGATTTTACACACAGGAACAAATCAAGGAAGTGGTTGAATATGCAGCCAAACGACATATCGAAGTGATTCCCGAAATTGAAATGCCTGGGCACAGTATGGCCGCCATTGCAGCGTATCCCGAGTTAAGCACAACACCAACAAAGCCCAAAAATGTGGCAAAAGGTTGGGTTAATTTTGGCGATTACGAATACAACAATGTGCTCAATCCGAGCGATTATACCTTTCATTTTCTGGAAGATGTTTTAACCGAAGTCATGGCGCTTTTTCCTTCGCAATATGTGCATGTTGGAGGTGATGAATGCTCCAAACGTTGGTGGAAAGAATCTGCTTTTTGTCAGCAGTTAAAGAAAGACAAAGGCTTAAAGGATGAAAAAGCAATTCAGAGTTATTTCATTCAACGGGTGGAGAAATTCGTGAATTCGAAAGAGAAGAAAATCATTGGATGGAACGAGATTTTGCAGGGAGGCTTGGCGCCTAATGCAGCCGTCATGAGTTGGCAAGGAACTGCCGGTGGAATTACCGCAGCAAAGAAAAAACACGATGTGATTATGACACCCGGTAATGCTTGTTATTTCGATCATCCTCAGCGATTCAAGGATGATTCCACAGGATTAGGAAAGCCTGTTTTAATTGATTCTGTGTATGCTTACAACCCCATGCCCAAAAGTCTAGCACCCGAATTCCAACGCTATATTTTGGGGGCTCAAGCAAACGTGTGGACCGAATACATTGGCACAACTTCGAAATTAGAATACATGTTGTTTCCAAGGTTGTCGGCCTTGTGCGAAGTAACTTGGAGTCAGCAATCAACCAAGAATTTCACTGGGTTTAAAAAACGTATGACCAAACAATTTGAGCGTTATGATTTTTGGGGAATTAATTATTGTGATGAATTGAAAAAGCGATGATGATTCGAATTTAAATCCAAAAACGGAAGGTGAAATCTTAATTAATCATCAATAAAATATACTAACTCATTCATTAATTCATCGAAAAACAATTCAATATTCGTATTATTGAACTTTATTAAGAACTATGAAAAATAAATTATCTAGATTCCTTTCGGTATTGCTAGTCTTTGCTGGTCTTACTTCTATTAATGGACAAACCGATACCGAATTTTGGTTTGCAGCACCAGAGGTTTCTATTACACACGGCGATAATCCAATTTATCTCCGTATGAGTGCCCAAAATCAGGCAGCAAATGTTTTGGTTAGCATTCCTGCAAATCCTTCTTTTGTTCCTATCGGAATAGTCATTGCAGCCAATTCATCTCAAACAATCGACTTAACACCCTTTAAAACTTTGCTTGAAAACATTACAGCAAATACGGTTTTGAATATGGGGCTGCTTATTCAATCAAATAATCCGATAACCGCTTATTACGAAATAAGCGCTACCAATAATCCAGATATTTTTCCTCTTAAAGGTGGAAATGCAAAAGGAACTCATTTTTTTACTCCTTTCCAAAATTTCTTTTCTAATGGAGCTTTCGCCGTACAACCATACTCAAGCTTCGACATAGTTGCAACCGAAGACAATACAACCATTACAATTACTCCAAGTGTCGCCATTCTGGGTCATGCTGCCAATGTTCCATTCTCTATAAGTTTGAACCGTGGTGAAACATACTCATGCAGGGCTTCCGGAGTTTCAGCTGCCGAACACGCAACGGGTTCAGAAATTACTTCCAATCGCCCTATTTGTCTGACAGTAAAAGACGATTCTATGACGAATGGTACATGTCGCGACTTATGGGGAGATCAAGTGATTCCTGTAAATCTTGTTGGAAAAGAATATATCGTAATGCGTGGCTTTCTCACCAACAATGAATATGCTTTCATTTTGGCTACCGAAGATGCTACTGATATTTTTATTGCTGGAAGTGTAACGCCAATTACGACTATAAATACGGGTCAACAATATATGTATGTTATACCGCCGGGACAAGCCACTACATATATTCAAACAAGTAAACCCGCGTATGTATTGCATATTACTGGATTTGGTTGTGAAGTTGGCGGTGCAATCCTTCCTCCAATTCAGTGTACAGGATCCGATGCCGTTTATTTTACAAGAGCTACAAGCGATTTGTTTGGATTGAATATCATGGCGCGAAGTGGTTCTCAAGGAAATTTCTTGTTGAACGGAAGTGCTACCTTGGTTCCAGCATCTGCTTTTTTAACTGTACCCGGAACTTCTAATAATTGGGTCGCAGCACAAATTAATTTCACTACAACTCAGGTTCCTCCTGGACAAACAAGTATTCTTGTAAACACTTCCAACACGGCTAGTTTTTTTCACTTAGGAATGATTGACGGTGGAACGACAACAGGTGGTTGTCGTTATGGATATTTCTCTGATTTCAGTAGTGCTAATCTTGGTGGAAATCGTTTTGTATGTATTAACGATTCTCTTATTTTAAGTGCCGGGGAGAATTTGGACTCATATATTTGGAATACAGGAGATACAACCTCTCAAATTACTGTCTTTAACGAGGGTATTTATTCTGTTACTACATCCAAAAATGGTTGTTTATCGAGCGATACAATTTCTGTTGCAAGCGATACTATGACAGTCGATTTAGGGCCAGAAACAGCACTTCTTTGTGGAGAAAATGTAGCTTATCTTAATGCTCATTCAGGTTTTTATTCTTACGAATGGATGGATTTATCAACGAATAGCGATTCAATATTTGCTGTAAATGCAGATGGGAATTATTGGGTGGAAGCAATGTCATTGGGCGGTTGTTTCAGTCGGGATTCAATTCAAATTCAATTTGCTGTTGTTCCTCCAGCACTTTTGCTTTTAACAACATCACCATCTTGTGAAGGGGATACGCTTACAATTTCGGCAATGAATGCAACAAACCCTGTTACTTGGCAGGGGCCAAATGCGTTTAATCAATCTGGCGATATGCAAACTTTTGAAAATGTAACACCTTTATTAAATGGGATATACACGGCAACTCAATTCAATGGTGAATGTGAAA
>JBBALS010000191.1:0-4646 GCA_040402915.1 Flavobacteriales bacterium | reverse complement strand
TACTGCCGATGAGTTTATTTCCATTATGAAAACGGATAATCAAAACCTATTTAATATTGGGCATCGTATTGAAGCGGCTTCCAATATTGTTTTAGGAGAAACAAATCCACAAAAAATCGAAAACGTTAAATCGGTTAATTACGCTTGGGTTGATTTCGGGAAAGTATTTGAAATCGAGATCAAAGGAATTCAGACGAAAGACAATAAAACACTGCGTTTTCGTATCGATGAAAAAGGCAAAGTTGTTTCCGCTGATTAAGATAGATGTACCTTGTTTTAAATGGGTTGCATTTTGAACGATTTCTATCGTTATTTGCGCCACAAAAAGAAATTAATATTCCCACTATGAAACGTATAATAATTGCCTGCCTTTTGCTTGCAGGAATGGCTTCTCAGCAAGTAGTTCGTGCCGATGAAGGAATGTGGCTTCCACTTTTGTTGAAGCGATTGAACTATGAGGATATGAAAAAGAAAGGCTGCAAACTTACAGCCGATGAGATTTATAACATCAACAATTCAAGTCTGAAAGATGCGATTGTGATGTTGAGTGGAGGTTCTTGTACCGCCGAAGCAATCTCTTCTGAAGGACTACTTCTTACTAATCACCACTGCGGATACGAAGCAATTCAAACCAATTCTACGGTTGAACACGATTACTTGACCAACGGATTTTATGCGAAATCGAAGTCGGAAGAACTTCCATCTGGAGGCATTACAGCATCTTTTCTGGTACGTATAGAAGATGTTACAGCGCGTATCCTTGGAGAATTGAATGCTGGAATGACTGAAGCTGAGCGTTCTGCAAAAGTTCGTCAAATTGCAAAGTCCATTGAAGCGGAATCTACCGAAGGAACTGGATTTAATGCATCCGTGAAAGGATTTTTTGATGGCAACGAATATTACCTATTTGTTTATGAGACTTTTACAGACGTGCGTTTGGTTGGAGCTCCACCAGAATCGGTTGGTAAATTTGGTGGCGACACCGATAATTGGATGTGGCCTCGCCATACAGGAGATTTTAGCTTGCTTCGTGTATATGCTGGAGCAGATAATAAACCTGCCGAATTTTCTCCAAGTAACCAACCTTATAAGCCCAAAAAATTCTTACCAATTTCTTTAGATGGATTGAAAGAAAATGACTTCACCATGGTGATGGGTTATCCCGGAAGAACGGATCGTTATTTAACTTCTTATGGAGTTCAAATGGCATTGGATATTAGCAATCCAGCGGTTGTGAAAATCCGCGATAAGAAACTGAAGTTGATGAAAGAAGATATGGATGTTAGTAAAGAAGTCCGTATCAAATACGCATCAACATACGCTCAAACAGCAAATTATTGGAAGTATTTTATTGGACAAAGCGAGCAGTTAAAAAACAATGGCGTAGTTGAAAAGAAGAAGGATTTGGAAACGAAATTCCAAACTTGGGCAAGTCAAGATCCTGAGCGTTTAGCAAAATATGGCTATGCTTTACGCGATATCGAAAATGCATACACCGATATGCGCAAAGTTACTTTGATGCGCACCTATTTAAATGAAGCAATTTTACAAGGTGCTGCAGTTCCCTATTTTGCATATCAGATGGGGCAATTAAAAGAAGCGCTTCTCGATACTAGTAACGGGGGAGCAAATGCTGCAGCCGCAATTACTGAGGCGCGTCCAGCTGCTGAACTTTTCTACAAAGATTACAATATCGGGACTGATAAAAAGCTGCTTGAGGCAATGTTAAGAATGTATGCTGAGAGTATTCCGAAAGACATGCAACCTCCAATTCTCGATTCTGTAAGTAAGAGATTCAACAACAATTACAAAGCATTTGTTGAGGATGTTTATGCTAGATCATTATATGCTTCAGCTGATAAGTTTTTTGCATTTTTAGATAACCCAGATGTAGCGATTCTTGAAAATGATCCTGCAATACAAGTGAGCAGTAGTTTTTTACAACATTTCATGGGTAATTACCGACCACAAATTATTGAGATTCAATCGCGCATTGAAAAAGGAAATCGTGCTTTTGTTGCCGGTTTGGGTGAAATGATGCCTGAGAAGAAATTCTATCCGAATGCAAATTCAACCATGCGACTTACTTACGGTCAGGTAAAAGATTACGATCCGCGCGATGGTGTTGAATATAAAGAGTATACAACTCTTAAAGGAGTTGTTGAAAAAGAAGATGTATCAAACCCTGAATTCTTTGTTCCTGCAGGATTGAAAGAACTTTACAAGAAAAAAGACTACGGTATTTATGGAGAGAAAGATGAGTTACATACTTGTTTCATTTCAACAAACGATATTACAGGAGGGAATTCTGGAAGCCCTGTAATTAACGGTAAAGGTGAATTGGTTGGATGTGCTTTTGATGGTAATTGGGAAGCAATGAGCGGGGATATTTTCTTTGAAGATCAAGTTCAACGTACCATTTCTGCAGATATCCGTTATATTCTTTTCCTAATTGATAAATTAGGAGGAGCTGGTAATATTGTGGATGAGATGCAATTGATGAAGAAAGGAAAAAAAGTGAAAAGATAATTTTCACGAAACAATTGATTTAAGCGGGATAGAGAAATTTATCCCGCTTTTTTATTAGTTGTGAACTCGTTATTAGGTAATTAGTAGATTGTATTTTTATTTACCCCGCCCAATTTTCTCGATCTAAGCTCCTAAGTTGAATCGCTTCCGACAGGTGAACCAGTTCAATATTCTCAGAAGTTTCGAGGTCGGCAATGGTACGAGCAACTTTTAAGATTCGATCGTAAGCTCTTGCCGATAAAGACAAACGTTCCATGGCTGTTTTGAGTAACTGATTACCAGCTTCATTTATTCTGCACCATTTCCGTAACATCTGAGTATTCATTTGTGCGTTGCAATAGATTCCGGGTAAATCGCCGAATCGGTGTTTTTGAATGTTCCGAGCATGGATGACACGTTCTCGAATGATTGAACTCTTTTCTGAACTTCGCGAATTAGTTAATTCATCGAATTTTACCGGAGTGACTTCTATATGAAGATCTATCCGATCGAGCAATGGCCCAGAAACTCGGTTTAAATATTTTTGAACAACCCCTGGTCCACAAACACAATCCTTTTCAGGATGATTATAATATCCGCAGGGACAAGGATTCATCGAAGCAATTAACATGAAACTAGATGGGAATTCCACACTTGAGCGCGCACGTGAAATCGTAACAACTCGATCTTCAAGTGGTTGCCTCATAACTTCCAAAACGGTACGTTTAAATTCGGGGAGTTCGTCAAGAAAAAGAACGCCATTGTGCGCCAACGATATTTCACCCGGCAGTGGATTACTTCCTCCGCCAACTAATGCTGCGTCGCTAATTGAATGATGTGGACTTCGAAAAGGGCGTGATGTTAGAAGCGATGAGCGCTTTCCCAATTTACCTGCAACCGAATGAATTTTGGTAGTTTCCAATGCTTCTTCCAATGTGAACGAGGGAAGAATGGATGGTAATCGTTTAGCGAGCATTGTCTTTCCCGCCCCAGGAGGTCCAATGAGAATTACATTGTGTCCACCCGAAGCAGAAATTTCCATTGCGCGTTTAATATTTTCTTGTCCCTTAACATCGCAAAAATCAACTTCCGAAAATTGATTACTTTTTGCGAACTCTACTTCAGTATCGATTTGAACACGGTTAAGGGTGTTTTCTCCCGATAGGAAACGAATTACATCGGAAAGATTACTTGCACCATACACTTCTAAATCGCTAACAATAGCCGCTTCTCTAGCATTTTCCTCTGGTAAAATAAGGCCTTTGAATTTTTCAGCACGTGCTTGAACAGCAATGGGCAGTGCTCCGCGAATTGGAAGCAAACCACCGTCGAGCGAAAGTTCTCCCATGATGATAAATTCAGAAAGACGGTCGGCCGGCATTTGATCGGATGCGGCAGCAATTCCAATCGCAATGGTGAGATCGTATGCAGAACCTTCTTTTCGAATATCAGCTGGAGCCATGTTTATTACAATCTTTTTTCCTGGCATTCTAAAGCCATTTAAATTGAGAGCCGATTCGATTCTTTGCTGGCTTTCTTTAACTGCATTGTCTGGTAATCCCACAAGAAAAAATTTGATTCCTTGCGCAACGGAAACTTCTACCGTAATAGTAGTGGCATTGATGCCATATACAGCACTGCCAAATGTCTTAACTAACATAAACTAATAAATATAAATAATAGCGTATAAATACCCTACGCATTCCGGGTTCGGAACGAAACTGGAACAATAAGAACGAATTTACAACATTCGATTCATTCGGTGCATATTTCCTATAAATTAAAATACATTGAATAATCCATCGAATTAATTTTCAACGTATAGAAACAAAAAAGGGCCTCCAAACGGAAGCCCTCTTTATAATTTGTTAAGAGAACGAATTAATGTTGCACAACCACTTTTTGAGTTGAAGTGATTTGGTTGTTTTCTACTTCAATGAAGTAAACACCATTTTTCAAATCAGAAATATCAACCGAAGCGTTTGTTAATGATTGGAATTGTTTTGAAGCCACTAAGCTACCAATGCAATTGTAAATGCGAACTGAAGTTGTTCCAACAGCAGATGAACCATTCAAGAATAAACGATCTCTCGTAGGATTCCGGAACGCAATGATACTATTCCCTGAAATCTTAGGAC
>JBBALS010000190.1:0-4675 GCA_040402915.1 Flavobacteriales bacterium | reverse complement strand
AAGAATACCGAGAGACCCTGAAACTTTGCAGCATATCGAAAAGCAAGGATTTTTTCCTTGTGGCGAAGGTGCTGGCTATGCTGGTGGAATTGTTTCTGCTGCCATGGATGGACAAAATTGCGCTGATGCAGTTGCTCGATTTTTAAAAGTGCATTGAACGAATACTATTTCAATCAATTAGCCTATGATAACTTCTCAATCGATTGAAACTCTTTATCAATCACAACAAGCCTTTTTCAATTCCGGGAAGACACGAGCTGTTTCATTTCGGAAATCCCAACTATTAAAATTATCGGAAGCCATTAAGCATCATGAAGAGGAAATACTTCAGGCACTCAACGCAGATTTGGGCAAACATGCCTATGAAGCGTATGCGAGTGAAATAGGCACATTGAAGATGGAAATCAGTCACACCCTTCATCATTTGGATGAATGGAGTAAAACGGAATTTACATCCACTCCCTTTGTTCATTTTCCGGCTAGCAGTTTTATTCTGAAAGATCCACTTGGAGTTGTTTTGATTATTGGTCCGTGGAATTATCCTTTTATGTTAATCATGGCGCCTTTGCTGAGTGCGATTGCTGCGGGAAATTGTGTTTTTGTAAAACCATCCAATCAAGCATCGGCAACGGCTCAATTAATTGAGAAAATTCTCACAACTATTTATCCAAGTGAATTTGTTTGTGTAATTCAAGGACCCGGTTCATTGATTGGACCTGAGCTTATTTTGAAGTACCGTTTCGACCATATTTTCTTTACGGGAAGCGCGAGTGTTGGCAAAGAAGTGATGAAAATGGCGGCCGAACATTTGAGTCCGGTGACTTTAGAGTTGGGTGGGAAAAGTCCAGTTATAGTTGCTGAGGATGCCAACATTTCCATTTCAGCCAAACGCATTGCTTGGGCTAAATGCTGGAATGCCGGACAAACATGCATTGCGCCCGATTATTTATTGATTCATGATGATGTTGCGGATGAGTTTATTGAGAAATATGCGCATTGGGTGAAATATTTCTTTGGAGAAGATGCTGCCCAAAGTGATTCCTACGGAAAAATAATAAACCGAAAACGCTTTGACATTTTGAGCAATTATATCAGTCAAGGCAAAGTGGTTTCGGGAGGAGGCATTGATTCGGAAAAATTATTCATCGAACCAACGCTTTTGACAGATGTGGAAGAAGCTGCCAGTTGCATGAAAGAAGAAATCTTCGGTCCAATTTTACCCATCATTCGCTACCGAAATAAAGAAGAAGTTTTAGCTCATGTTGCGAAACATCCCTATCCGTTAGCTTGCTATGTGTTTACTTCCAATAAGAAAACAGAAGCTTTCTTTCATTCAAACATCCGTTTTGGAGGCGGAGGAGTGAATATCCTCTTGATTCATTTAGTAAATTCAGAATTACCTTTTGGAGGAGTTGGAAGCAGCGGTATGGGCAATTACCATGGACGTTATGGATTCGAAACGTTTAGTCATAGAAAATCAATCATACGAACCGGTTTCTTTCCCGATTTACCTATTCGATATGCCCCATTCAAAGGCAAAATCAAATTGGCTAAATGGTTTTTGAGATGATGAAGGATGCTGAATTGTATGATATCATTAACATTATAGGTATTACCAAAATTTGTATCTTGGCATTAGAAAAAACTCAAAATGAAAGTCACTGTTAACTTACCGGAGAATATTGCACTAAAGGAACATGATTTAGTTGTTTACATTTCTACAAAGCTCTATGAAGATGGGATTATAACTGCCGGACAAGGAGCAGAAATGGCAGGATTGTCAAAAAGGACTTTCATAGAAAATTTAGGGAAATATGGCGTGTCGCTTTTTAGTGAATCTGAAGATGATTTATTAAACGACATTCAAAATGCCTAGAACAATTATTATTGCAGACTCAAGTTGCTTAATTGCACTGTCGAATATTAATGCATTATGGATTCTAGAAAAAGTCTATCAAAAGATTTATATCACGGATATCATTGCGAAAGAATATGATTTACCTCTCCCCGATTTTATTGAGATCAAGGAGGTTAATAATTTAAACGTTCAAAAAGCACTGTTGGGATATTTAGATCCAGGAGAAGCTTCAGCAATTGCACTTGGCCTTGAAAATTCAGATTCACTTCTCATTTTAGATGATTTGAAAGGAAGAAAAGAAGCTCTTAAACTTAAATTGGAATTTACAGGTACTTTAGGTGTTTTAGTAAGAGCAAAAAAAGAAAATCTGCTAAGCAACATTTCAATCTATATCATTGCACTTAAGTCAAATGGCTTTAGAATTTCTGATAACATTATTGAATTAGCTATAAAAGAATCAGAAAAATAAAATTCAAGTTCGCTGTATTTCATTTTTACATTTATCAGACCTCTCCATTTTCAAAGGCAAAATCAAATTGGCGAAATGGTTTATGAGATGATTAAGAATTCTAGTTCCTTCTAATACTTGAAATATGTTGAAGCTTCTTAATCCGATCTTCCACAACATCGATATCATATCGTTTCATGTAGAAATTTCCATCTTCAGAATCTGGAAGATAACACGATGCTAGCTGGGCGATAAGCTCATTATCATTGAGAGATTCGAGAAGCCCGAAAACGAGTGGCTTTCCTTGGGGTATTTTGTAATGCAATTTCAACAATTCCCAAATTGGATTAAGACATGTTTGATTGGCTTGCAATGGAGGAAATTGCTTGAACATTTCACTAACACGCTCTGCCTTTAATGGAATTATTGGCTGTTTGAGTTTAATCCAAAGACATGAAATCTTTTTGATGTGAATCATCTTTAGGATTTTCTCGATAGGCAGATCGGTATCGCAATTTTTGTAGGTCAACGAATAAAATAGATTTTCGACAACTAACGTGAGATGCACTGGCTGTTTATCTGCGTGAAGGATTAATAGATAGGGAGAATTGTCAAGAGGTAATTCAAAAGGAACAATTCCCGAAAGATGATAATCTGGCATTAGACTTCAATTTCGCCATTGAATACGGGCATTGCTTCGCCAGTAAGGAATACATCCGCGAAATCGCCCTCTGGAGTTGGAACAAATGAAACTTCCAAATCGCCTCCACGAGTAAACACCTTTATGGATTGAGACGGAATAAAACCTTTCACAAAAGACGCAATGGCAGAAGCCGTAACGCCCGTTCCACAGGATAATGTTTCGTCTTCAACGCCTCGTTCATAGGTTCGAACAGTAAGTGAATCACGATGCACTTCCACAAAGTTCACATTCACCCCTTCGCGTAAAAATCGTTGGGAATTGCGAACCATTCTACCTTCAGAAGCAACATCGATAGAACCCGCATCTTGCACAAAACGCACATAATGAGGCGAACCGGTATCGAGCAATAAATCGTTTTCAATGAGTTCGGGCAATTGAACTTGCTGCATTTGCAAACGAACAATGTATCCTTTTTCTTTCGAGGCAATTAAATCTGCAGAGTGCAAACCATCAAATGCATTAAAGTTGAATTGCTGTTTCCCAAGATAAAACTGAGCGGCAAAAGCAGCAGCACAGCGACCACCATTTCCACACATGGAACCTTCGTACCCATCCGAATTAAAATAAATCATCCTAAAATCAACTCCTGGTTCCGAGCGAAACAGAATAAGGCCATCGGCACCAACCCCAAACTTTCGGTGACAAATGGTTTGAATGAGGCTGCTATTTTGAACATCGAATTTTCGATCACGGTCATCGATTAAAATAAAATCGTTTCCAGTAGCTTGGAATTTTTGAAATTTAATTAGCATCAGCGAAGCTGTTTTATAAGATTTTCATCAATTACCTTGGAGAAAGGCTCAAATTTTTCAGTCAAAAACAATCGATAAACTAATATGCCATGTTTGAGGTAAAACTTATCCTCTAATTGAAATAATCGGCTCGATTCGTTTGGATCAAGTCCAAATGTCACAATGGCATTTCGGACAAACTTAAATCCTCGGTAATTGATTGGAGAGCGCCAAAATTCGATTCTATATTCAGGCGATTGAGAACTCGAACCTTGAAAAACACTGATCAAGGAATCTGTTTTTCCTTTTGCTGCATTCCGATTTACTAATGTTAATTTCAATAATCGGGATTCAATCAATTCATCACGTTTCACAATAATATCTTCGGAATTATAGTCAGAATTGGTAATCTCAGAACTTGAAATACTGTCCAATTGATTTATGGGCGCTAAAGAATCCTGCGCATTTTCAATGATTTCGGCAGGTGCCGTTTCGGTGTTTTGCTTAGACAATTTAACAAAGGGCTCTACGGGATTTTTCCTCAAATCTACCAGAGTATCCTGCGTTTGACCTGCGTTTGAATCGCTAAATAAACGTAATGGATTGAATCCAATAAGAACCAGAAAGAACAAACCAAGACCGGCAAATACACCGATTAAGATTCCACTAATGAAAGAAATTGTTTTTCCTCCGGGGTTGTTGCTCATGGTTTAAACAAAAAAAATGTTAAATAAATACTCATCAGCAACACATCGAATTGTTTGGCGTTAATTCGACACAAAACTAAATGAATTAAACGGCTCAAAAAAAATGTTTTCATAGAAAGATAAACAGCAAAATGTTCATTATTAATCATCTTGTAGGCATTATTTTTGAGGAGCCGAAAAAAACACTAATCCATTATATTTTATGAAAAGTTTTCTTTCTACCTTAGG